>NZ_JBILQU010000131.1:0-6142 GCF_044373035.1 Limnohabitans sp.
GGGTGACAACGTGTCGATCACTGTGAAGTTGATCAACCCCATTGCGATGGAAGAAGGCCTGCGCTTTGCCATCCGCGAAGGCGGCCGCACGGTTGGCGCTGGCGTCGTTGCCAAGATCATCGCTTAATTCTTTTGTGGCGCAGCAGCGCAAAGGATTGGCCTTTGCGCTGTAGCAAGCAGAACACTCACCACAAGGAATTGACATGTCATCCAAGCAAAAAATCCGCATTCGCCTGAAGGCGTTTGACTACAAATTGATCGACCAGTCCGCTGCCGAGATCGTTGACACCGCCAAGCGCACCGGCGCGATTGTCAAGGGCCCCGTGCCTTTGCCAACCCGCATGAAGCGTTTTGACATCTTGCGTTCGCCGCACGTCAACAAGACCAGCCGTGACCAGTTGGAAATCCGCACGCACCAGCGTTTGATGGACATCGTTGACCCGACTGACAAAACAGTTGACGCCCTGATGAAGCTCGATCTGCCTGCAGGCGTGGACGTCGAAATCAAGCTGCAGTGATGCAGTGTGGGATGGCTGTAAAGCCATCCGAACACTTGAAATAGAGCCCGATTTGCCAGTAATGGCGAGTCGGGCTATAATTTCAGGCTCACCTGATGAAGGTGAGATTTATTAACAGTCTTTCACACACCAAACGTGGCTGCCAATTGAAGTGGCCACGGTGGAAGTTTTGGAGAAAACAATGAGTCTTAGTAACTCCCTCGGGTTGCTGGGTCGCAAGGTGGGCATGATGCGTCTGTTCACTGATGATGGGGATTCCGTTCCTGTCACAGTGCTGGATGTGTCCAACAACCGTGTATCCCAAGTCAAAACCCAAGAGAACGATGGCTATGTCGCTTTGCAAGTGACATTTGGTGCCCGCAAGGCATCGCGCGTGACCAAGCCCATCGCTGGTCACCTGGCCAAAGCCGGCGTGGAAGCCGGTGAAATCATTCAAGAATTCCGCGTGACCTCTGACACAGCAGCCCAGTTCGCCGCCGGTGCCACTGTGCCTGTGGCGGCTGTGTTCGCTGTGGGCCAGAAAGTGGACGTGCAAGGCACCTCCATCGGCAAAGGCTTCACTGGAACGATCAAGCGTCACAACTTCAAATCGCAGCGCGCATCGCACGGTAACAGCCGTTCGCACAATGTGCCTGGTTCGATTTCGATGGCACAAGATCCTGGCCGTGTGTTTCCTGGCAAAAAAATGTCGGGTCACCTCGGCGATGTCACTTGCACCACGCAGAACCTGTCCGTGATCCGCGTTGACGAAGCCCGTGGCCTGTTGATGATCAAGGGTGCCATTCCCGGTTCCAAAGGCGGCTTCGTGACTGTGCGTCCAGCCGTTAAAGTTAGAGGAGCGAACTGATGCAGCTCGAACTCCTGAACGACCAAGGTCAAGCCGCCTCCAAAGTGGATGCGCCCGAGACTGTGTTCGGTCGTGAATACAACGAAGCCCTGATCCACCAAATCGTGGTGGCTTATCAGGCCAATGCCCGTCAAGGCACCCGCGCTCAAAAGGACCGTGAACAAGTTCACCACTCCACCAAGAAGCCTTTCAAGCAAAAAGGTACGGGTCGCGCTCGTGCGGGTATGACCTCCTCGCCCTTGTGGCGTGGCGGTGGTCGGATTTTCCCGAACATGCCTGACGAAAACTTCACACAGAAGATCAACAAGAAGATGTACCGCGCGGGTATGACTTCGATCTTCTCCCAGTTGGCTCGCGAAGGTCGACTGGCCGTGGTGGATTCTTTCAAGGTTGACACGCCCAAAACAAAGCAACTCGCTGCCAAATTCAAGGCCATGAGTCTCGACAACGTGCTGGTGATCGCCGACGAAGTCGACGAAAACTTGTACTTGGCATCGCGCAACCTGATCAACATCCTGATCGTTGAGCCACGTTACGCCGATCCCGTGTCTTTGGTGAACTTCAAGAAAGTCCTCGTGACCAAAGGTGCCATGGACAAACTCAAGGAGATGTTTGCATGAGCGCCGTGAAGTTTGACGAAGGTCGTCTGATGTCCGTGCTGGTGGCCCCCATCGTGTCCGAAAAGGCCACCATGGTTGCTGAAAAAACCAACACCGTGACTTTCAAAGTGCTACAGGACGCTACCAAGCCTGAAATCAAAGCCGCTGTGCAATTGATGTTCAAGGTCGAGGTCAAAGGCGTGTCTGTGGTGAATACCAAGGGCAAGACCAAGCGTTTTGGCAAGACCATTGGCCGCCGCGACAACATTCGCAAGGCTTATGTCACGCTGCAACCAGGTCAAGAGCTGAACCTGTCTGGGGAGGCCGCGTAATCATGGCTGTCATCAAGATCAAACCGACATCACCAGGCCGTCGTGGCGTGGTGAAGGTTACGCGTGACCACCTGCACAAAGGTGAAGGCTACGCGCCGTTGCTGGAACCTCAGCACCAAAAATCGGGCCGTAACAACAACGGTCACATCACAACTCGCCACAAAGGCGGTGGTCACAAGCACCACTACCGCGTGGTCGATTTCAAGCGCAACAAAGATGCGATTCCGGCGAAAGTCGAGCGCATCGAGTACGACCCTAACCGTACTGCGCACATTGCTTTGCTGTGCTATGCCGATGGCGAGCGCCGTTACATCATTGCCCCCCGTGGCATTGAAGCCGGTGCAACCCTGATGTCGGGTGCCGAAGCGCCGATCCGCGCTGGCAACACTTTGCCTATTCGCAACATCCCCGTGGGTTCGACCATCCATTGCATCGAGCTCAAGCCCGGTGCGGGTGCCCAGATCGCACGTTCGGCAGGAGCTTCGGCCACCTTGCTGGCTCGCGAGGGCATCTACGCTCAGGTGCGTATGCGCTCCGGTGAAGTTCGCAAGATCCACATCGAGTGCCGTGCCACGATTGGTGAAGTCGCCAACGAAGAACACAGCCTGCGCCAATTGGGCAAGGCCGGTGTCAAGCGTTGGATGGGTATCCGTCCAACCGTTCGTGGCGTGGCCATGAACCCGGTGGACCACCCGCACGGTGGTGGCGAAGGCCGTACCGGCGAAGGCCGTCATGCAGTAGACCCGTGGGGCAACCTCACCAAGGGCTACCGTACCCGTAACAACAAGCGCACACAGGTCATGATCGTGTCGCGTCGCAAGAAGTAAGGGTTAGACAATGACACGCTCTCTTAAAAAGGGTCCCTTCGTTGACCACCATTTGCTGGCCAAGGTCGAAAAAGCCGTCGCCACCAAAGACAAAAAGCCCGTCAAGACATGGTCGCGTCGCTCCATGGTTCTGCCCGATTTCATCGGTCTGACCATCGCCGTTCACAACGGCAAGCAACACGTTCCTGTTTATGTGACCGACCAAATGGTGGGTCACAAATTGGGCGAATTCGCACTGACCCGGACATTCAAGGGTCACCCTGCGGACAAAAAAGTCCAGAAGAAATAAGGAAAGACCATGGAAACACGTGCAGTCCTCCGGGGCGTCCGTTTGTCGGTCGATAAAGGCCGCTTGGTCGCCGATTTGATTCGCGGTAAAAAAGTGGATCAAGCGCTGAACATTTTGACTTTCACGCAGAAAAAAGCTGCAGGCATCGTCAAAAAGGTTCTCGAGTCCGCAATCGCCAACGCTGAGCACAATGACGGTGCCGACATCGACGAGTTGAAGGTGAAAACCATCTACGTCGAACAAGGCACCACACTCAAGCGTTTTACAGCCCGCGCCAAAGGCCGTGGTAACCGCATCAGCAAGCCCACATGCCATGTGTATGTGACGGTTGGCAACTAAGCCAGGGAAGAAACATGGGACAAAAAATCCATCCTACCGGCTTCCGTTTGGCCGTGAGCCGTAACTGGTCCAGCCGTTGGTACGCCAGCAACAAAGACTTCGCCGGCATGCTGGCCGAAGACATCAAGGTGCGTGAGTACCTCAAGGCCAAGCTCAAGAACGCTGCGGTTTCCCGCGTGCTGATCGAGCGTCCAGCCAAGAGCGCCCGCATCACCATCTTCTCGGCTCGTCCAGGTGTGGTGATCGGCAAAAAAGGCGAAGACATCGAGTTGCTCAAGAAAGAACTCGCTCTTCGTCTGGGTGTGCCAGTGGCCGTGAACATCGAAGAAGTGCGCAAACCCGAAATCGATGCGCAACTGATCGCTGACAGCATCACGCAACAGCTCGAAAAGCGGATCATGTTCCGCCGCGCCATGAAGCGCGCCATGCAAAACGCCATGCGTCTGGGCGCCCAAGGCATCAAAATCATGTCGGCTGGCCGTCTGAACGGTATCGAAATTGCGCGTACCGAGTGGTACCGCGAAGGCCGCGTGCCATTGCACACCCTGCGCGCTGACATCGACTACGCCACTTCCGAAGCCAAGACCACCTACGGCATCATCGGTGTCAAGGTCTGGGTCTACAAAGGTGACACCTTGGGTCGCAATGACGCTCCTGCACTGGCTGAGCCACGTGCCGAAGAAGAACGCCGCCCACGTGGTCCACGTCGTGATGCACGTCCAGGTGAGCGCCCCGCAGGCGATCGCCGAGGCGGCCCACGTCGTCCCGCTGGCACCAACACAGCACCTACCGACGGCAGCGACAAGCCTGCCGGCGCAGGTGGTGATGCCAAACCCGCCGTTAAGCGCGTACGCACAGTCGCCGCGCCAGCTGCAGCAGCTGACGGTCAATAAGGAGTAATTACATGCTGCAACCTGCTCGCAGAAAGTTCCGCAAGGAACAGAAAGGCCGCAACACCGGCGTCGCTACCCGTGGTAACACGGTGGCGTTCGGTGACTTCGGCCTGAAGTCCACAGACCGTGGCCGTTTGACGGCCCGTCAGATCGAAGCCGCACGACGTGCGATTTCCCGTCACGTCAAGCGTGGTGGCCGCATCTGGATTCGTGTATTCCCTGACAAGCCGATTTCCACCAAGCCTGCTGAAGTGCGTATGGGTAACGGTAAAGGTAACCCCGAGTACTACGTGGCCGAGATCCAACCCGGAAAGGTGCTCTACGAAATCGTAGGCGTGCCCGAAGAGTTGGCCCGCGAAGCCTTCAAATTGGCCGCTGCCAAGTTGCCCTTGCGTACCACTTTTGTGGCCCGCATGATTGGCCAATAATTCAGGAGAAATAAGAAATGAACGCTGCTGAATTGCGCCAAAAAGACGTTGCTGGTGTGAAAGACGAGATCAAAGCGCTCCAAAGAGCCCACTTTGGTCTGCGTATGCAAAAAGCCACGCAACAACTCGGCAATACCGGAACACTGAGCGAAACCCGTCGCTCGATCGCCCGTGCCAAAACCATCCTTGCCCAAAAGCAAGCCGCCAAGTAAGGAGTGACCATGACGGAAGCTAAAACATCCCTCAAGCGCACCTTGATTGGCAAGGTGGTCAGCGACAAGCGCGCCAAGACCGTGACCGTGCTCGTCGAGCGTCGTGTGAAACACGCCCTCTACGGCAAGATCGTGGCCAAGTCGAGCAAGTACCACGCGCACGACGAAACAGGTCAATACCACCTGGGCGACACCATCGAAATCACGGAAAGCCGTCCGATTTCGAAGACCAAAAACTGGGTGGCCAGCCGCCTGGTGCAGAAAGCCGAAGCGGTCTGAGTTTAAAACCCGGACTTGTGCAAACTTTCTGAAAACGACCCACAATGGTGGGTCGTTTTTTTTCCCCACGGCGCATTCGCCAAACATTCAAATGGAGCACAACATGATCAAAGTCGGCGACACATTGCCCGCAGCCACGCTGATGGAATACGTTGAAGTGGAGGGCAATGGCTGCAGCATTGGACCCAATCCGGTGGACGTGGCCAAAGCCACAGCAGGAAAAACCATTGCCCTGTTTGCGCTGCCAGGCGCTTTTACGCCCACCTGCTCTGTCAAGCATGTGCCAGGCTATGTGGAAAACCACGATGCCTTGAAGGCCGCTGGTGTCGATGAAATATGGTGTGTGAGCGTGAACGACGCTTTCGTCATGGGTGCATGGGCCCGTGAACAAAAAACCGGTGCCAAAGTGCGCATGTTGGGTGACGGCAGTGGCGACTTCAGCAAAGCCACAGGCTTGACGCTGGACCTGACAGCCCGTGGCATGGGTGTGCGCAGCAACCGCTATTCCATGCTGGTCAAAGATGGCAAGGTTGCCACTTTGAATGTGGAAGGTCCAGGCAAATTTGAAGTCAGCGATGC
>NZ_JBILQU010000228.1:0-6132 GCF_044373035.1 Limnohabitans sp.
GATGGTGCGGTTTTATACGACAAAAGACGCAACTGAAATGATGGCGTTCTTGGTTGCCTGCCATCCAGATGCCATCACCATTCAGCAAAACAACACTTGAACGGCTGAATTGTTGACGCCGATCCAATATTGACCACCTGTGCCGATTGAATTTTGACCAGGGGCTTGAGCCAGCTTTTATGTCTGCTGGCTGTGGATAACTATAAGTTCAATTGTCGTCCTGCAGCTCCTTTCTCTCCGTTTTTCTTGCCTGCTCCCTCGCTTTGATTCGGCCTCTGGCCTCATTGGAGCTGTGCCTGAACCGATGTCGCGCAACCATTTGTGAAGGCGAATCTTTTTTGAACCAATTTGGCCACCCTTATTGGCCAATTGATCCAAAGACACCGCGTACAAGTTCAGCTTGAGTTGTTCGGGTGTTTGGCCGTGTTGCAAGGCATCGAACAGCATGGCCTCAACCACAGCGACATACTTGGCCAATGCTTTGTTAGCCGAAGCAGCGGGCCGAGGAAAGGCTTTGTGCAAAGCCTCCTCGACTGACTCATGAACGGTGATTTTGATCACAGGGTGCCGACTCCTTGATGTGAGAAATCTCGGATTTCCTGTGTATTTAGCGCTTTTTCATAGATTTCGGCAATAAGTGAAAAAGTCACAGACATATAGTAATTTCAATCATTCAATTGAAATATCACCTGAATGAAATGGCATCTTGAAGTGGCGCAGCCACCTGATGCCGCAGGCATGCAGCTCCTTGCTTGGATCAAGTCTTATGCCAATCATTCAAATGTACAGGTCTTTTTTGATCTAGATAAGTACTTGATGCGCACATACAAAGCATCAGTCAGAGTCAAGGTCAACGGAAGAACGCAGGTCATTGCCACGGAAATTCGGGCGCCCAATGCGCAAGACGCCCGTTGGCTGCTCTGGGCCATGTACGGGTTTCACAGCATTCAAGTGGGGCCAGCACTGCAATAGCGCTCAGACTTGAGCGCACTCCCGCCAATTGGTTGGCGACCACGGATCGTTGAGCATAAAATTACATGAATCTTCGGCCAGCATGAAAAGCACAGCCTAGGATTGCCCGAACGGTCAACCCAGAAGCTCAAGTCATTTGAAAAAGATCATCATCATTGCAGGACCAAACGGCGCAGGCAAAACGACCTTCGCACGGGATTTTCTGCCAGCCGAGGCCCAAACGCTCCGGTTCATCAATGCTGATTTGATCGCTGCGGGTCTGGCGCCGTTCAATCCTGAGTCCGCATCCATCAAAGCTGGCAGGCTTATGTTGGAAGAAATCGACGAATGCGTCGCATCAGGTCAAAGCTTTGCCTTCGAAACCACCTTATCCGGTAAGGGCTACCTGCGGAAAATAGCCCTTTGGCAGCAGCTCGGTTACCAAGTTAAGCTGTGGTTCTTGTCGCTGCCCAGCGAAGATATTGCCATTTCTCGGGTGGCGGAACGGGTTGTCCAAGGGGGGCACAATATCCCTGAGCAAATCATTCGCAGACGATTCAAGTCCGGGCTTGAAAATTTTCATGAGCGCTACAGCAAAGTCGTTGACTCATGGGCTTTTTACGATAACTCAGGCCCTGAGCCACAACTTATTGAATGGAGTGACAAATGAACACAAAAGACATTCGAACCTCCAAAGATCCTGATTTAGCCGGATCCTATGCCGCGATCCAACGTTCAGCTCAAAGCGCACGGGACATTGCCATCAAGACCAACACAGCCATCATCGTGGCTATTGACGGTAAACCTGTACGAATCACTGCCGCCGAATTGATCAAGATGCGCGAGCTTGAATCAGTTAAGCCCACACCACACATTCAAGCTCTTTGAATCGCGCAAGATAGGCGTTCCATGGCGCTCAGCATTGAAGACATCGGAGAAATCGACCAGGTCGTTGGCGATTGGTGCCTTGCTCGCGTTCCTGCTCACCTCAAGCAATCCGTTGATTACGACTACGAAATCGACAGTCAGGCCGTGACTATTTTAGAAGTAAGGCCTGCTTGGAGGGGGACTCCCGGCGAAGTAACCCGTCGGCCTATAGCCAGGTTTCGGTTCGTCAAAGTGACCGGTTTTTGGAAAATCTTCTGGATGCGAGCAAGCGGTAAATGGCACGCGTATGAACCCATGTTCGAGGTCAATGATCTGGTCGATGCACTGGATGTCATTGAGTCAGACCACTACGGCTGCTTCTTCGGCTGAGAAATGGCGCTTGGAGGGCTGACAAATCCGGCATGTGTGACCATGTCATAAGTTCAGAGGCTTGGGTCGTATCGGCAGAAAGCCATGCATCTTGTAACTCTGGCGGCATGATCACAGGGGTGCGTTTTTCGTCCCCGGGCTTATGAAACTGCCTCATCACCGGATGGTCATCGGCATTGACCGTCAGCATTGAGAAGCTGACGACCAACTCACCTGAAGCTGGATCCGTCCAACGATCCCACAAGCAGGCAATGCCAAAAGGGTCACCTGAGGCCAATCCAATCTTCCAACGCACTGCCTTGCCAGACTCGTAACTGGGCTCGTAGAAGTTGTCGACCAGCAGCAGTCCAAACTGTCGCTGCCGCCACGCTGTCCGGTAACTGGGCTTCTGGGCGGCAGTCTCGCTGCGTGCGTTGTAGGTGTGCCGACTGATCTTGTCGTCCTTGGCCCATCCTGGTGTCAAACCGAACCTGGCCAAACCACAGGCGACACGTTCGGATTGCCGACTCTTGACGACCACAGGTGCGAGGTAACCGGGATAGGCTTCTTCAGGGAAACCTGAAGGCAGCTCAACACCCAGGTTTTCCTTGACCCATTGGGCGCGTGTTGTTGGCGTGAAATTGGTGCACACACACTGAATTCAAAAGTAAGGGTGCCGACTGATCAGTCCCATCACTTCCAACTCAGATCCAGTTTTCTGTTGTGTGCAGCGCAGTCACGCAAGTAAAGATTGATCAGGCTTTGATAGGGAATTCCAACTTGCTCAGAAATGCCTTTGAAGTAGCCAATCGAGTCTTCATCCAGCCGGATGGTGATTTGCTTTTTCAGTTGGGCTGCGTAAGGGTTTTTACGCGCTTTGGTGAAATCGTATTCTTTTCGCATTTTTGGCCTCTTAGCGGTATTGCTTGGATTCATGGGCTGAAGCTTTTCGGGCAGAAATGATTCGAATTAAATTGCCCTGCTCTCGGTAGCAATGACAAACAACCATGACGCGCAGCGTGCTGCTGATGCCCAACAGGACAAATCTATCTTCCTCTTCCGAGTGATCAGGGTCATCGATCAGTTTCGCGTTTTCATCAAAGAAGACTGTGCGCGCCTCTTCAAATGAAACGCCATGCTTCTTCTCATTGGAAGCAGCTTTTTTAGGGTCCCACTCAAATCGTATGGTCATAACTACAGTGTAGTTTTTATTTTTACAAACCGCAACCGAATTTTCAATACTCGCTAGGCAACATGATCACCCAGTGCTACCCGTCTAAGCAGGCGTAAAGCGTTTGCTCTGCCAGGGGTAAATCGTTCCTGGCTCATCCCTTGAGCCCATCCATCATCCACCATCACAGTATTGATAATTTTGTGAGTTTTGGCCATGCATTTGCCGAACAGGCTTGTTTCTCCCGTCTTGGCCATATTGCTACTGTGCTCGATTTCGATCACTGCATTCGCAGCGCCACCCAACTCTCGCCAACTCTACGAGCGCATTCGTCCGTCTGTCGTGGAAGTAGTCACGAAAAATCGGACCAACTTGGGCGTTTCTTCTGTAGCCAGTGGCTTCGTGACCCACAGAAAAGACTGGGTAAGCAGCGGTAGCAGACATCGGCTTACAGTGATGGCTGCCATCTATCGGCCAGAAGCGGTCATAACGCCAAACAACCAAATGCCGACACCCATGGAGGTCATTCATTAGCCCTCTTCTTGAGCTACATGTTAGGTCGCAGTGTCTTGGTTCGGCTCGTGAGTTTGGTCAGGGTGCGGCTCTTCAGTAGCCCCGGTACTAGGAAAACAACTCAAACGGCGTATTTGCGACGGTCCAGGATACAGTCGGTCAACGATCTCAAGCATAAAGTTCAGAAGCTCAACGGCGTCCTTCTCGACGCTTGCTTGGCGTCGAGCTATTGCCCTGGGTATCCGATGCAGGCGATGCAAGGGATTGTGGCAAGTGACGTAGTCGGTGTCTCGAATTGCCCCCCATTGAGCGTGCACAAACCCGGAAGACCATCCGTAGAATTTGTCGTAAATATCTTTCTCGCCTGCTTCAATGGCCATCCACCGCAGGTTTCCCTTCGTCCAGTGGCCGAGATCGATGTCGAGGTACTCTTGCCAAATGTCTTCGTTCGCAAGCTGCTCAAGCTCGTCGGAACTGTAGAAGCCGGGAAGATCGCCGGAAGACTCCTGAGCCTTTAGGAACGCAAGCTTGACTTGCCCTGAGCCATATATCCGCCATTGACTCCATAACTTTGGCTCATCTCGAGACGCGAGAAACGCTAGGGTTAATTGAGCTTCGACCAAGGCGCGGAGCGCTAGACGGCCGAGCATGGTTTCTTGTGTCCGTGTGGCAGCAAGCGTTGTAACAATAGAGAGCGCATAAAGCGTGAGACCAAACACCGCGTCCAAACGAGCGTCCACGCGCTCACTCGACTTGACCTCAAAGAATCGATTCGTCAAGTCTGACCTGCAACCGAATACCTCGCGTGGATCGAGGTGGGATGGTTGGCGTCGCAACTCTTTCTGAATGTCAGTTGGGTCGACGCAGGAAGTACTTCGAACACACTCATCCCAGAATGATCGGATCCATGCAGGGGGGGGATTTCGTCGAACGGCAACCTCTGCCACACGGATCGACGGGCGCACAGACCTAAGGTCACCACGATTCGGAAACTCAAGGATCTGGCGAACGTGCTCCTCAAAGCCAGGCCCGAACCGCATCTTGCCGGCAACGATAGGAACTGAAAGCTTGAGCCAGCGTATATCCGTCGAGGACTCCGACTGGTGGTCGAGACACCTTGCAACAGCGCGAGCGAGCAATGTCCAATCGCTGTCAGCCGGGTTGTCAGCGATTAGCGTGTGCCATCTTTCTATTCCAGGTGGAGAGCTAAGCCGAAGAAGTGGCCTCAGGGCATTACGCCCAAGGGGGTGAGCTACTAGCAGGTCAAAGAACTGACTGAACTGCTCGTCAGGCAACTGTGAAATCGAGTCGAAGTCTAAGATGGAACTGAAGTCGATCTGATGTCTCTCGGCTGATACCGGCGCTCGTCGATCCAAGAGGCCGCCATCGGCGAACCACGGAGCGCAATGTGAAATGAGTTTGCGAAAGCACTCCAGATAGTCTTTGCGTGGCAGTGTTTCAGTCAACAGAGATGCCCAAATCATCGAAGGCAAGTGGTCGTCCTGCCACGAGGTCAACTTGACCTTGTCGAGTTTGCGTAAGGGCGGACGGAGCGTCTTCCCGGCCAAGTCGTGTTGGGGAAGCGTGCTGAATGACCTTGCTCCGCCGGGTCTAGAATTCTTGCTCCCTGTCTTCTTTTTGGCCATTATTCCTCCCTTACTAAGTATCAACGCTGCCCGGAAAACATTACGTGTGCTGACATTGGGGGCTAGCGTGTGTTCGACCCTACTTTATATGGCCGAAGGTTCCCATGCTGGTAAAAGTAAAGCATCTTGGCACTACCGAACATAATTTCGGAAGGCGCGAGGTTCAACGTTCCCACACGTTGACCGCAACAGTCTGCTAATAGTCGGCTGCTTCCGGTCAATAACCCACTAGAGCAGTCCGCTCACAGCCTTTAGCGAATGTTGACGCGCAAAGTCTGCATTAGGAAGTGCTCTTTTGCATAAGGCACCCGTGCGGCGCTCAAAAAAGCCCTACAGCGCGTTTTTTCCTGGACTCGCTGGGCTGAGTAGCTGGACACCAATCAAAACAAACGTAGCGTTTTTTTGAAGCTGAGCACAGCGCTAGCTGTGTTTGAGCAGAGGCAAAAAGCAATGCGAGATTGGCACCATGTAGGCGTCACTATCGGCTCATTGAATTGGGGATGTTTGACTGTTCCGAAATCTATGAAAAGACATCGAAAAATCTATGAGAAGTAGTAAACCCGGACCATACTACTTTGAACTAAAGAAAAAGCACCTAGAGTTTCCTCTAAGTGC
>NZ_JBILQU010000132.1:0-6098 GCF_044373035.1 Limnohabitans sp.
GTGTGGGCCACTGCGCCCACCGGTTCGGGCAAGACGCTGGCTTTTGCGCTGCCATTGTTGCAGCACTTGCTGGCCGCGCCGCGCCAGACCAATTTCCGCCGCCCGGTGCGCACCCTGGTGCTGGTGCCCACACGCGAGTTGGCGGTACAGGTGGGCGAAGTGTTGGCCAACTTGGCGTACAAGCTGCCGCAGTCGCTCAAAGTGAACACCGTGTTTGGTGGCGTTTCGGTCAACCCGCAGATGATGGCGCTGCGTGGCGGTGCCGACATCGTGGTGGCCACGCCGGGCCGTTTGCTCGATTTGATTGATCAAAACGCCTTGCGCCTGGCCGATGTGCAGCACCTGGTGCTCGACGAGGCCGACCGCCTGCTCGATTTGGGTTTTGCCGATGAACTGCAGCGCGTGCTGGCGCTGCTGCCTGCCCAGCGGCAGACCCTGCTGTTTTCGGCCACGTTTGCACCCGAGGTAGAAGCCTTGGCTGCCAAGCTGCTGCGTGAGCCGGTTCGCATCACGGTGGAGGCCTTTGAAGGCCACAAGCCCGACATTAGGCAACGCGCCATCAGCGTGGATGAAAAAAGCCGCACCAGCTTGCTGCGTCACTTGATCAGCGAAAACGGCTGGAAACAGGTGCTGGTGTTTGTGGCCACGCGCTACGCCTGCGAGCATGTGGCGAACAAGCTCTACAAAGCGGGTGTGTTTGCCACGCCGTTTCATGGCGAGATGAGCCAGGGGGCAAGGCAAGAGGTGCTGAGTGAATTCAAGGCCGGCCGTTGGGACGTGATGGTCACCACCGACCTGGCCTCACGCGGCATCGACATCGCCATGCTGCCCGTGGTGGTCAACTACGACCTGCCGCGTTCGGCCACCGACTACACCCACCGCATCGGCCGCACGGGCAGAGCGGGGGAGCACGGCGACGCGGTGAGCTTTGTCACCGCAGCAGCGCTCTCGCATTGGCAGCTGATCCAGAAACGCGAAAGCCTGGAACTCGCTTTGGAGCAAATCCCAGGCTTTGAGCCCACCGAAACCCCGCCACCACCATCGCCCGGCAACGGCGGCATCAAGGGTTCACGGCCCAGCAAAAAAGACAAGCTGAGAACGGCGGCTGCAAAAGACGGGTCTTAACCCATCCACCCGGGCAACCAAGTGGCGATGCCCGGCACCATGAAGACAGCCACCAGCAGCAACACGCTCATTGCCAGATAAGGCGTGACCGCCAGAAAAATATGTGTCATGGTGACTGAGGGTGGGGCCACGCCGCGCATGGTCATGAGCAGCAAGCCATGGGGCGGCAAGAGCAGACCCATTTGCATGCAGATGAGGAACAGCACGCCAAACCACACCGGGTCGATGCCCAGGGCATTCACGATGGGCATGAAAATCGGCAGGGTGATCATCATCATGCTGACCTGGTCAACAAAAATGCCCAGAAAAATCAGAAACACCATCATGCCGATCAGGATCTGGTTGGCCGACAAGCCTTGCTCGGTGATGAGCTGCACCAAACCTGAGCTGGCACCCGAAAAAGACAAAATCTGCGCAAAGGTGGTGGCCCCCAAAATGATGAACAAAATCATGCCGGAGATTCCTGCAGTGCCCTTGAGCGCTTTGAGCACTGCTTCCCAGCGCAGGGCGCGGTAAAGCGCGGCCAGCAGCATGGTGGCAAAGGCGCCGAGCGCCGCGCACTCGGTGGGCGTGGCCCAACCCGCTGCCAGCGCGCCCACCACCACCCCAAAAATCGACAAGGTGGGCAAGACGTAGGCAAACAGTGGTTGCCAGCGGTCCCATCCATGGTGTTCAACGGCATCCGTGTCGGATGGGGCCAGGTGGGGGCTGATGCGCACGCGCACAATGATCCAAGCCACAAACGCCACCGACAACAGCAGCCCGGGAACCACACCGCCCAGCAGCAGCTTGGAAATCGAGATGCCCGAGAGCGAGCCCAGCAAAACCGTCAGGGCCGAAGGCGGAATCAGCATGTCCACCGCGCCGATGGCCATGATCGGACCTGTGGCCATGGTGGGGTGGTAACCGCGGGCCAGCATCACAGGCAGCATCAGGGCCCCCAGCATGGCCGTGGTGGCAATGGTGGAACCCGAGATGGCCGAAAATACCGTGCCCGCCACCACCGCGACCACCGCCAAGCGTCCAGGCACGCGAACGATCAAGCGCTCGACCCCGTCGATCACTTTCACAGCCAAACCGGTGTGGAACAAAATTTCGCCCATCAGCACAAACAGCGGAATGGGCGTGAGCGCAAAAGCCGTGACCGAACTCACGCTGTTGCGCACCAGCTGCACCAAGCCGGGCTCGCCACCCATGTAGAGCACGGCCCCGATGATGTTGACGCCCAAAAAAGTCAGCGCCACAGGCATGCCCATGAACAGCAGCAAGGTGGAGCCGCCCAACATCAACCAGGCTGCGATGGGCCAACTGCTCATGTGCAGACTCCAGACGAGAAAAATAAAAACATTTGGAACCCGTTCAAGCTGCGCTCACGGCATCTTGGCGCGGACCGCGTTCGGCATGCAGCAGGCGGTGCATGCGAAACACCATCTCGATGGACAGCAGCACAAACACCACCGGCAAAGGCGCGAGCGACCACCACTCGGGCGTGACCAGGGTTTTGATGCTGAGAGACCCCGCCGCATAACTGGCCCAGGTGGCTTGCGCGCCATACCAGGCCAGCACCAGGCAGCAGCACAAGCCCAGCACATCGCCCACCCATTCCAGCGCCCATGCAGCGCGGCGCGGAATGGCTTGCAGAAAAATGTCCACCCGAATGTGCTGGCCCTGACGCAGCAGCCAGGGGGCCACGCACATGGTGATCAGGTACAGCATCAGCTCAGACACCTCATTGCTCCAGGACAGCCCCATCGGCAGTCCTGGGATGGCCAAATTGCGCAGCGCCACATCGGCCACGATGATGAGCATCATGGCCAGCAGCAGCAGGCAGCCGAACAGGGCAAGACCCGACAGCCACCGGCCAAAGCGCTCAGACAGCGCTTGCATCATTTGGAGAACAGGGCCTTGAAGCGCGCAGCCACTTCAGGGCTTTGCTTGGCGGCACCGGCCCAGCCGATGTCGTATGCCTTGTCGCGAAAGGCCTTGGTGGTGGCGGCATCAAAGCTGATGGTCTGAATGCCTGCCTTGGTCTGGCGGGCGGTTTCTTCAGCCCCGTAACGCGCCCAGAAAGTGTTCTCGGCCTCCAGTGCCAGCAACTGCTTTTGCAGGTAGTTGCGCTGCGTGTCAGTGAGCTTTTTGTAGGCCGGCAGGTTCATGATCAGCGAGACCTCGGCGTCGTAGAAACCCGGGTCGATGCGGAACTTGGTTTTCTCGTGCCAGTTGAAGTCGAAAATACCGCCAATCGGCCAGCCATAACCGTCTACTACACCGCGCTCCAAGGCGGTGTAGACCTCGCCCGGTGGCGTGGTGATCACGCTGGCGTTCAGGGCCTGAAAGAAGTCGCGGTACACCGGCGTGATGCGGATTTTTTGACCCGCCAAGTCAGGCTTGTCGACCTTCTTGTTGGTGTAGATGTGGAAGGGCTGGTTCTCCACCATGCGGGCCAGATACTGCATGTTGCCTTTTTCATTCCAGACCTTGTTGATGGCATCAAAAGCACCGTTTTTGCGCTGCTCGGCCACAGGGATCTGGGTCAACTTCAGGAAGTCGGCCTCAGGCATCACGTTGGTGTAAAACGCACCGGTGTTGAGTGCCATGTCGACCACACCGGTTTTGACCGCGTTGCCCAGCTCAAACGACGGAATGGCGCGTGGTCCGCCGATGAAGTTGATTTGCAAAACCCCTTTGCCCTCGGCGTTGACCTTGTTGATCCACGGCTGCAGGCGTTGCACGTAAATGCCGTTTTCGGCAAAACCGCTGATCAGGCGCAGCGTGACTTCTTGCGCCAGCGTGGCCGAGCTGGCGCCGAGCGCCAAAACCAGTGCGGTGGCCTGGGTGAGTAAACGTCGTTTCATGGGCTAGTCTCCTGTTGTGGTTGCGGGTCGATGGGGAATTTGTAGGGTAGTCTTGTTTGCCACGTTGCGGGGGTCACGCAGGTGCCAGTTGCTGCACGGCCTGATCGAGCGCCTGGCCACTGTCGTCGGCCAAGGCTGCTTTGCGCAAAGCGCTCAGGCGGTTGGCCGCATCGGGCAGTTGCTGCAGGCGAGGCAAAGTGGTCATGATTTTTTCAAAATGACGCCAGCCCCGTGCATGGGTGTCGCCATAACCTTTGACCAATTGTTGTCCGCGCAGCACCTCCAGGGCCAGGTCCGCGTGGCCAGGTAACAAGTTCATGGCGTTTGCCCACCACGCTTCGATGCGTTGTTGCTCTGTTTGGTAACGCAAAGACACCGGGCGAATGCGGCGCAGGCTGGCCACGCCATACAGCAGTAGAAAACCGCGCAAGGAACTGGTTTGCACCACGCGGCCTTTTTGCGTGAAGTGGCCGACCACGGCGCGGGCAGTCTTGGAGCCCAACAACCAGCGGCCCAGGCCCGCAGGCAGGGTGTCGGCAATTTCTTCCAGCCGTGGGTGCATGAATTCGTGGATGTCGATCAGCTGCTTTTCGCTCAGGCTCACTTCCTGGCTCACGCGTGCAAAGCGTGAGCGGCGGGTTTTCAAATCGGCCACACGCACCGTGTCTTCGTAAGTCATCCACAGGGCCAAGTGCCGAGCGCCCTCGCGCAGGATGTCTTTGGCCAAAGCCGGTGTCAGAGTTAACGACGCTAAGGCGTGCGCCATGTCTTGCAAACGCCGCGCATAAAGGGTGGCATAAGCCACGTCCTGGTAATCGGCCATCCGCGTCAAACCCGAGGCGATGACCTCGTGCGCCGCTGGGGCGAATGCGCCTTCCAGACTTTGCGCCAGGGTCTGCAGCTTAGGGCCGACTTGGCGGTGCAAAGGCAAAGTCACAGGGCTGGCATCGGCCACGCTGGACGTGCTCGGTTGCAGCACCTGCATGGCCGCATCAAAGCCCGCTGCAAAAGCCTTCAGACTGGTTTTGACGCCCACACCGCTGCGCTCGATGGTGGCTTCGAATTGCGCCCTTGAAAACGGCAGGCGCTGGCTGGCCGCCAGTGCCCCATACAAAGCGGGCGCAATCAGGCTGCCGGTTTGCTCGGCCAGTTGGGCAAAGTCGGCGCTGATGAACTGCCGTGCCGCAGCCTGCGCTCCTGCCAACAGCTTGGCCGCGTCCACACGTCCGTCGCCCATGGCGGTGCGTTCGGTCATGGAATAGACGCGGTGCGAAGACGCGATGAAGGTGGTTTTTTTCGGGTCTACCAGCGCGCGTTGCAGCGCGCGACCGGCTTCCATCAATTCGGAGGCCAGCACGATGTCGACTTCACCCGGAAACGGGCTGAGCGCCATCACGGGCATTTGCCCTGTAGGCGATGCCGATTGCGGGTACATCTCGATGTAATAAATGGTGGCCCCGGTGCGCTGCGCCACGCCAGGCACCGAGGTGGTCTGTGCCCAGTGGCCGTTTTGTTCAGCCAGGTCGACCAGCCAGTCGGCCAGCACGCCACCGCCTTCGCCGCCCATGGCCAAAATGGCCAGGCTGATGATGCTTGGGGTTGGGGCGTTGTCGGTCATGCGGCAATGCCTTCCAGGCGACGTTCAATGCGGTTTTGCAGCCAGCCGATCACACGCTCACGCAGGCCTTGTTTGAAGCGGTCCCAGGCGTTGGGGTTGTTGATGATCTCGGCCCGGTAAAACGAGGGGCAGAGCACCGCAGCGTGCGCGACCTCGCCGCACAGGCCGCAGCCCACGCAGCTGTCGGCCACGGCCGCCACGGGGTCCTGGCGCAGCGGGTCGGGGTTGGGTTTGATGCTGAGCGAGGGGCAGCCCGACAATCGAATGCAGGAGTGGTCGCCGGTGCAGGTGTCGGGGTCAATGCCAAAGCGCTCACGCACCACGCGCTCGCCTTTTTGGATGCGCTGGCGAATCAGCGGCTTGACGCGCCGCTGGCGGTTGAGCATGCACTCGCTTTGCGCCACGATGACCTTGGGGCCTTGTTGTTTCGTGGTCAGGGCGTCACGCAGGGCTTGGCGCATTTGGTCCAGGCTGTAGGTGTTGGTGACCGTCTTGACCCA
>NZ_JBILQU010000036.1:0-25807 GCF_044373035.1 Limnohabitans sp.
GGGGCACGGGGGTGTTTTTTCTGGGGTCTTGGCGAGGGGTGGCCGAGATGACTGTTCGAAAATGAACAATTCTAGTGGTGGTGTGCGGGTTTGGTGCGCTGCGTGACATGTTTTTTTGTCACCGCCCCAGCAGGCATGGATCCCGGATCGGGGTCCGGGATGACCGTTGGGGGGTCTTGGATGACACTAAAAAATGCGGGATGACAAAATACTGGCGTCCCGGATGGCGTCCGGGATGACTATGGGGTGGGGCGAATGTTGAACAGGGGTGCGTTTTGAATCAAACCGTTGAGTGGTCGAATGCTTCGGCGCGGGTGAGCTGGTTGTGGGCTGGGCTGGCTTTGGGGTGGGCGGTGGTTTCGATCGTGGGGCATTTGCCGTTTTCGATTTGGCTGGTGAGCCAACGAGCGGGGGCGTCTGGGCCTTGGGCTTTCAAGGATGCTGTGCCCTATGTCACGGTGCTGGCGGCGGTGGGGTTGTGCTTGTGGGTGTGGCGGCAATCGCGCGCAGCAAGCTCGGCGCGACTGCGCGTGGTGGGGCTGTCTTGGCTGGTGTGGCTGGCCTGTTGTGTCATGGTGGACCGTTGGCTGACGTTCACGGTCAACGAGTACGCGCACTACCCGCAATTTGCGCTGCTGGCCTGGCTGTGGGCTCGGGCTTTGGATGGGGAACGCGCGCGTTGGCCTGTCTTGCGCGTGGTGTTGATCACCACGCTGCTGGGGGCCGTGGATGAGACGGCGCAATACCTTTGGACCACCAAAAGCTACAGCCACTATCTGGATTTCAACGATTGGCTGGTCAATGGGCTGGCGGCTTGGGCGGGGGTGATGTTGTTTTATGGCTTTCACGAGCCTGCGCCATCAGTACCCCTGTGGCGCACGCGCGCCGCTTGGGCTGCTGCAGCGCTGGTGCTGGCGCTGGCGCTGGGTACTGCCGTGGCGACATGTGGCTGCGTGCGCTTGACGCCCGACCCGGGTGTGCAAGTCGGGCCCGGCGGGATGGGCCAAAAGGTGCTGTATTTGCAGCGGGCCCAAGGGTGGTATGGCCATTGGCACCCGGGGCCACGCCATGGGCGCTATTGGGTGATTCACCCCCTGCCGGCGTTGGCTTTGTTGGGTTTGGGCTTGTTGGGTGTGGCTGCTTTTGCGCGCAGCGCTTCAGGCTCTGGGGGTGCCGGAGCCGTAACGCAAAACACCCAAGGACATGGATCCCGGGTCTAGCCCGGGAAGACAAGAAAATGCCCCTTTCACCCCGGCCCCCGAGCCGGGGTTCATGCCGCCGTCTGATGGATCCGGCCCGATGAAGTTTGAATGGCCCATATGTTTGTTTTGTGCAGCGGCCTTGCACGGAGCGCCGCCGCCCAGCAACTCATTCAACGCACAAGGCGATGTAGGTGAGCACAAAAACACCATTAGGGGGGATTTTTCGCCAGTAGCCCATGTCTTTGACTTCGGCGACTTTTTCGCCGGTCAGTTTGGGGCCGGCGTAGCTGGTCATTTGCCCCAATCGGTGCATTTTGTAGGTGCAGTCGTATTCGTTCAGGTAGCGTCTGGAGCGCACCCCTTCGGCGTCCGGTGTTTTGAGGTCCTGCATTTCCCAGACCCGGCGGATGTTGTCTTCCCGCTCGATGCTTTTGCGGTTCACGAACAGCGTCACGTCTTGGGTTTCGCCGATGCGGGTCCAGGCCTGTGCGGTCAGTGGGATCAGGCCAACCACCAAGCCTGCACAGCACAGACCCCACTGCACCACAGTCCGCATTGAAAATGCTCGCTTCGTCATGTTTGTTCTCAAAAAAAAGTTCCCGCCAGGGTGATGGCTTGACCGCCTGTGCCCAGTTTGAAGCGCGAGATGCCCGGCAGATCGTGGGTGTTGACACCCCCCAGATCGAGCACCTCGACGCCCTGCTCCTGCAAGTAAGCCATGGCCTGCCAGAGCAATGCGTTGTGGGCATTGAGTTGCCGGCCTTCTTCGTCAGCCCAGCCCATATGGTAACTGGCCACTCGGCCATGAATCAGAAAGAGCATGCCGCCCACGGTGTTCTTGCCCAGTTCGGCATAGGCCACCACAAAGGCCTGACGGGGGTCGGCCGCTGCGGCGATGTAGGCCTGCACAAAATCGGTGGGCAAGCCATGGAATTTTTTCGCTTCGCGCTGGGCGGCTTCCTGGCCCAGCAGCCAATCACAGCGCTTGCGGCTCGGTTGCACATGGATGCGCAGCTTCGCATGGGCCAGCACTTTGTTCAAGCGGTTGCGCCACTTGCCCTCGAGCTGGGCTTTCAATGTGTGCAGCGGCTGGGTCAAATCGAGCAGGACAGTGGCGTAACCGGTCATCACCCGTGACAGGCCTCGGGTTTCAACCGGGTCGAGTTGTTCGCGGCTGCGGTCGGGCGAAAACAAGGGGACTTTCAGGCGCGGCAGTGGGATCGTTTGGCGCAGGCGCTTGTAGATGTCCGCACGTTGCGCGGGGCTGAGGTCGGGATGGAAGATCGGGCCCCGGGTGCACGAGGCCAAAGAGATGTAGCCGAGCACCCGTTTGCACATGAATTGGGCAATGGCCACCAGTTGGCCCTCTTGCCAGACCATGGCCCGCGACATGTTCACCCCCAGTGCGGTCAAGGCATCACCATAAGTCCAGGCCTGCTGCAAAGCACCGCGTTGGGTCGAATGGAATTCGTCCCAATCGGCTTGAGGCAAATGCTCCCACGTCACATCCATATTGTCATAATAGGCAAATTTTTCAATTTCAACTCAAGATTTCGCATTTGCGTCCGATAAATAACGGTATTGATGGAAAAAATGAGCTCGTCGACACCCAAAGAACATGCCATTTTGGGGCATGACCTCCCCAAAGCCCGACTGACCCTGACGGGGTGGGCTTGGGCTGCGCTGTATTTGGGTTTGCCTGTGATGTTGTTGGGCAATTTGATGGACTTGTTTTTTCAATGGACGCTGGGTTGGTGCATCGGTGTCTGGTGCATTGTCTAGTTTTAAAGGGCCCCCATGTTTTTCTTTATCGGTTTAGCGGTTGTTTTTGGCGCGGTGTTTGGCGGTTACGTCATTGCTGGCGGCAAGATGGCCCCCATCATCAAGGCCGCGCCTTTTGAATTTCTGATCATTGGGGGTTCGGCCATTGGCGCCTCATTGATTGCCAACAGCTTTCCCGTCTTCAAAGCGGCGTTTGGTGGCATTGGCAAGTGCATCAAAGGACCCAGTTTTCACCAAGCCGACTACCTGGCTTTGATGCTGCTGGTGGGCAAACTGCAAACGGTGATGAAAAAAGAGGGCGTGGTGGCCCTCGAATCGCACGTTGAAAACCCAGACTCGAGCCCGATTTTTGGTGAATTCCCCAAGTTGGCCAAGGACCACTCCATCGTTCAAATGATTTGCGATCCCCTTCGTTTGATGGTGATCTCGCAGGGCAACCTGGACGCCGATGCCTTGGATGATTTGATGAAAAAGGCCATCAAAGTGCACCACCATGAGGCCTTGTTGGCCCCCGGTGCGTTGGCCGGCATTGCGGGTGGTTTGCCCGCGCTGGGTATCGTGGCCTGCGTGTTGGGTGTGGTGAAAACCATGGGGTCAATTGACCAACCCCCGCCTGTGCTGGGTGCGCTGATTGGCTCCGCGCTGGTGGGTACGCTGATGGGCGTGTTTTTGGCCTACGGCATGTTTGAGCCCTTTGCCGGCCGGCTGACCCAAATCATCAACGAAGACGCGCAAACGTTCGACGTGATCCGCGAAATGATCGTGGGCAACCTCAAGGGTCACCCACAACCGTTGGTGATCGAGTCCGCACGGGCCTGCATTTCTCACCACAACCAACCGAGCTTTTCCGAAGTCTTTGACGGCATGCGAGGATCCTGATGGCCGAGCCAGACAAAGCCGCAGCGGGAACACCCGAAGAAATCGCTGCCGCAGCTGCTGCAGCTGCAGAGGCAATGCGGCCCATCATCATTGTCAAAAAAATCATTGCCGACGACGGCCATGCGGGAGCGCACGGTGGCGCTTGGAAAATCGCCCTGGCCGACATGATGACGGCCATGATGGCTTTCTTCTTGCTGATGTGGCTGCTGGGTGCCAGCAACGAGGACAAGCGCAAAAGTGTGGCGGACTATTTCAGGCCCGCCTCCCACAGCCAGATCGTCTTTGGTGAAATGGCAGGTTCCAATGGTTTGTTCGGTGGCAAGTCCATCATCGACACCGATGGTTTTCCTTTCACCGCCAAGCAATCCGCATTGCTCGAGCGTTTGACGCCGCAGGCCCAAGGTGGCCCGGCCGAAAGCTTTGGTTCTTCCAAGGAAGAGAACAACAAGGATGGCCCTTCTGACCAAGACCCCAGCAAGGAAAGCGGCACCGGCACGCCCAGCCAGAAACAGGACAAGGAAAATTTCGACAAGATCGAAAAAGAGATCAAACAGAAACTGTCTGAAAGCCCGCAGTTCGACAAGATCAAGGACCAGGTCAGCATCACGCGCGAAAAGGACGGTTTGCGCATTGAGGTGATCGACAAGGCCGACTTCGCCATGTACAGCTCTGGCGGCGCAGTGATGGGCAGCAAAGCGGCCGCCTTGATGGCCGAAGTGACCCAATCGCTCAAACCACTGCCCAACAAATTGTCGATTCGCGGGCACACGGACAGCATGGGTTTCGCACCCGACAGCATGCGCAACAATTGGACCTTGTCGACCGAACGGGCCGATGCCACGCGGCAGTTCATGCAATCCCAGGGCGTTGGCAGCAATCGGTTCTCGCGCATTGAGGGGGTGGCCGATACCAATCCCAAAGTGCCGGGCAATGCTGCAGACCCGCGCAACCGCCGCGTCAGCATCACGGTGCTGAACCAATGATCGGGTGTAAATGCGGCTTGACTGAGCACTAAGATGACGACTGATCGACCAGGTTCACACCCACACCTTCCAGAGGTTTCCCCATGCTGAAAAATAATGCAATCGGTATCGCCATCGGTCTTTTGGTCATGGGCGGCATCTGGGGGCTGGTGCACCTCATGGGGGAAAGTCGTCCAGAGCCCAATCTGTCCGCCGAAAGCATCCCCGGCGACAGCAAGGGGGTGATGGATCTGATTTGCGAGCTGGAGCTGGACCTGGACGGTCAACTGGCTTTGGGCATCAAGGAGAGCGAGCCTGCCAGAATCACCATGGCACAGATTGATTTTGAGAAAAAATCAGGCTGGTACCAAGGCAAAATTGCCATCTCCGAAAGCCGCTCTGGCACCCTGCAGCCGATGGGCACGCGACTGAAGATTTACCGCCCTGCCATGTTCCAGCGGTTTGGCGTCATGATCACCGGCGAAGAATTTGTGTTGGACCGCAAAACAGGCAGTTTTGTGCAGTCCCTGAGCCTGAATGACGGGCGCAATGTCAAGCTCATCAAGGGCACTTGCGCCAAAGTGATCAAACCACCCTTCTGAGTTCGACCACAGTGGGTCTGCAACGCCTTTCCTTAAGAGGCCTGCTCAGGCCGCACCGCGCAGTTCGTACTTGTTGATTTTTTCGATCAGTGTGGTTCTTTGCAGCTGCAGCAGCTTGGCCGTTTGCGACACATTGCCTTGGGTGCGGCTGAGGGCTTGTTCGATCAGGTTGCGCTCGATGTCGATCAGGTGCTGCTTGAGCGAGATGCCGTCGGGCGGCAGAGTCTGGATGCCTTGGGCCAGCAAGATGACTTCTTCGACCGAACTCATTTCGTCGTTGGAAGCAGACAAAGGCATGGGGGCGAAGGCGGCTCGGGGGACGGGCGCAGCGTTGTCGCTGTCCGCGAACAAATGACTCAGCGGGTCATTGTCAGCCCAGGGGCTTTCGGCATCATCACTTGTGGCGGCTGTCCAGTGGGGCTTAGCCGCAGCCAGGGCCTCTTGCGGGGCCAAGGCGTGTTGCGGGGCCGAAGTGGCGGCGAAGAGCGAAGGCTGTGGGGCTGGCGTGGGCATTTGGCTCAGGCGCTGGGCCTGCAAAGCGGCCAGGCCCGAGGGCATCATGCAGGCGGGCACGGTGTGCACCTGCAGGGTTTGCGAGGGGAACAGCGTCGAAAAACGGTCCACCAGATTGGACAACTCGCGCACATTGCCCGGCCAAGCATAGGCTTGCAGCATCTGCAACGTGTCGGGTGCGAACTTCAGGGGGTGGTTGCCGGGCAGGGTATGCTTTTGCGCATAAAACTGCAGCAAGGCAGCGATGTCGTCGGGTCGCTCGCGCAAGGCGGTGGTGGTGATGGGCAAGACGTTGATGCGGTAATACAGGTCTTCCCGGAAACGCCCTGCCGCCACTTCTGATTCGAGGTTTTTGTGGGTGGCCGCGACCACACGCACGTCCACCGTCACTTCGCGCGAGCCGCCCACGGGCAGGAGGCAACGCTCTTGCAAGACGCGCAGCAGCTTGACTTGCATGTCCATGGGCAGGTCGCCGATTTCGTCCAGAAACAGGGTGCCGCCGTGCGCCAGCTCGAATCGGCCCAAACGGTCGGCCACGGCCCCCGTGAAGGCACCTTTGCGGTGACCGAACAGTTCGCTTTCGATCAGCTCGCGCGGGATGGCGCCGCAGTTGATGGGCACAAAGGGGCCGCCTGCGCGCGGGCCTTGGGCATGCAGGGCCTGGGCCACCAGTTCTTTGCCGGTGCCACTTTCGCCAGTGACCAGGGCTGTCGAAGATGAAGCCGCCAAAGTCTGGATGAGCTCGCGCAAGAACTGCGTCGCTCGGCTTTGTCCAATGATTTGGGTTTTGGCACTGGCTTTCATGTCAATTCAGTGTTGGGTGGGCCAAGCGGCGGTCAGGGCATGCCGATCTGGCAAGTTGCACTGACAGCGCCAAGCCGCAGTTGAAGTGCGGGCGTCGGTCATTTCGCGGGCAAGTTTGTCAATTAGCAACTGAGACTTTAACAAGTATTTCCAAAAAATACAGTTTTATCATCAAAAATAATAATTTTATAGTTCGCCTTTGAATTTGATTTGTCGAAAAACGAACCCACAGACGCTGTAAATCCCGGCTGCAACTCAAGACCTGGGCATTGCTGTCGATGTATGCATCAAGACACAACATATCCACGCGCCGCTTTGGTTGGCGTGGGTGCCTGTTCATGGAGAAGCACAATGACCCGTACCCGCTCACTGGCAGCCGCCTTGCTGACCACCTTGGCCTTGGCCGGATGCCAATCTGTTCCCTTGAACATCATGGGCCAGGACAGCACGGTCACCTCGGCCCCTCCCCCCTCAATGGTCAGCCCCTTGGTGGAAAAGCGTGAAACCCTGGTGGCCACGGGTTACGCCGTCATCAGCGTGCAAAACCACAAGAATCCGGCCCAGCAGCGCCTGTTGGCCATCCGTGCTTCCAAACTGGATGCCTACCGCTCATTGACCGAACAGGTCTATGGCCAGCAGCTCGACGCCACCACCACGGTGGCCGACATGACGGTGATGAGCGACACCTTCCGCGCCAAGGTCGAGGGCGTGATCTATGGTGCCACCATGGTGAGCATCACCCCGGTGGGTGAAGACACTTACGAAACCACCATGTCGCTGGACCAGTATGTGGTGCGCGATTTGCGCGCCTTGTACCTGGGTCAGATGGCTTCGCGCCGCCGCTGATCGCCCCTCGGATTGGACTGACCCCATGCTGGCCCTTTTGAACTCGCCCTGCCTTGCCTGGTTGCGCATCAGCGTTGCCGTGCTGGCTTGTGCGCTGGCCAATACGGCCGCTGCCCAAAGCCCCGGCCCTGCCGAGTTGGCGGCCAAGGCGTTGGCCTCGGCTCCGGTGCAGGCGCTGTTGAATGCCCAAGCGCAGTCGGCCAAGGCGGCCCAAAAGAACCCGCAAAAAGAATACGACGCCCAGTTGGCCGCCATCCGTCAGGCGATTTTGGACGTGACCCTGGATCGGCCCACACGGGTGGTCAGCACGGCCTGGGTGGACGACAAGGGGGCTTTGCACGAGAGCGCCCATTTCCACTCCGAAGCGCAGGTGCGCGGCGTGCGGGTCGTGTCTTATGTGCAAGGCGACGAACCCGTGACCCAGGTCAGCGCCGAGGTCTTGCCCTGGGGCTGGAAGCCGGTGGGCGCAGACCAAAGTTGCAAGGCCCCGCCCCGTCCCTGGCGTCTGCCTTTGGGCGTGCAGGTCGTGACGCCTGAAGGTTTCAGTGGCCCACAACTGTTTGCCAGCCAGACCCTGCTGGGCTTGGCGCAACAGGCCTGGAGCCAAAACATGCAGGTCTCTCAGCGCTGGCGCGCACACCATGTGGCGCAAGTTGCCCCACAGTCGGACAACGCATATATGCGCGCCCTCACCGGCCAGACCGAGGAGCGCAGCGGCTGGGTGGCCGAGATGTCGCTGCAACCTCACGCCCCGGCCGTGGCCCGGTCGTGGACTGAACGCCTGAGCGAAAGTGCCCCGCTGTTGCGTTGGACACTGAGCTTGCGCTTGGGCCAAAAGTTCAGCCCAGCCTCGCGCCTGGTGCCGCAGTGGCAAATCGAACAGATCATCTCGGTCGCGCCCATGGCTCTTTCGCAAAGCCCCACGGCCTGGGCGCAGCACATGCAGGGCCTGCTGCAAGAGCGCATGCGCCAATGGGTGGCCCAGCTGGACAAGCAAACCGAATGCGAGCCGGTCCAGTTCCATGTGCGCCGCCAAGGCACGCAGTCCCTGGAGCTGCAAGCGGGCTTTGACAGCGGATTGCGCCCCGGTGACCGCGTGCTTTTGATGGACCCTGCCCATGTGCCGGCCCGCATGCTGGAGCCTGGGGTGGCCCAGCACCTGGCCTTGGCCCAGGTGGTCAAGGTCGGCCCACACCGCACCGAGCTGCAACAATTGGCGGGGCCTGCCCTGGCCTCGCATGGTGCTTGGATGGCCCTGCCCTTGTGAACCTGTTCAAACCGAACCACAATACCTTCATGACTTCTGCCGTCTCCTCTCACCGTCATTTGGCCACCTGGTGGCTGGGCAGCTGCGCGCTGGTCAGCTGGAGCTCGGCGGCTTGGTCGGCTGAATCGGCCGGGGCCTTGGCGCTCAAAGCCCTGCTGGGCCCGCAAGCCGCTTTTCAGCAAATGGGCGGCTTGCCGCCTACGCCTGCCCACTCGGCCGGCGGTGCTGAGCAAGCCAGCCCATCGGCCATGGCCTCTGCACCCTTGTCCGCACCCGCAGCCATGACCAAGGCAGGCAGCATGGTCACGGTGCAGCGCGGCGAAACGCTGGACCGCCTCATCCGCAGGGTGCTGCCGGATGTCCCTTTGCACCCCGACTTTTTGCGCAAGGCCTTTGTGAGCCTGAACCCGCAGGTCTTTCCATCAGGCTCACCCCATCAGATGCGGTCTGGGGTCCCATTGCAGGTGCCCAGCATGCCTGCCTTGCGCCAGATGGTGTTAAGCCAGCACCCGAGGGCAGCACCTTTGTTCCAAGGGGCTGAAGAACAGGCACAACACAAGGCCGCGCCCGAACCAAGTGACCAGCGCCGCTGGGTGCGCTACCCCTGATCGCAGCGCAGGCCGCAGCATGATCACCGGGGCTGAAACCGCCCACCTCAACCCCAAAATTCCGACCATTTACCTGGAGGGGAAACTGCCCCTGGTGGTCGAGCGAAGCGCCGCCGATCTGGGCTTGCGCGACGGCCAGGTGATTCAATCCACCGTCGAGAACCGCCAAGACCGGATCCGTCTGATCCTGCAAGACCCCGCGCAAGCTGGCCGTTTCATCGACTTGCCCAAAGACCTGCCCGCGGGGCTGCGCTTGGCCTCGGGCGACACGGCCTTGTTTCGGGTGCAGTTGCAAAACGACGGCTCAATTTGGCTGCGCCCGCTGCAAGCGACCGGTGCGGCTGCCCCCGGGGCCGCTGCACCTTTGGCGCAAATGCCCAATCGCATGCAGCAACTGGGATTCAGACCCCCCGACATGGGCGCCCTGGCCCTGCTGCTGCGCCAGGGCGGTCTGGACAGCCTGTTGCAGAGTCTGAACCCGGTGTCCCCCGAGCTGGCAGCTCTGCAGAAGTGGCAACGCATGCGGCCCAGCATGGCCCAACTGACTCCAGAAAAACTGCAGCAACTCATGCAGCGCAGCGGCCTGATGACCGAAGCTTTGCTGTCACAGGGCCACGGCAGTGGTCTGGTTGACCTGAAGTCGGGCCTGCGGCAATTGTTGCGTCTGCTGCAAAGTACGAGCCACGAGGCGACGGGCCGTGTGCAGGATGCCATCGACGACATCGAGTCGCACCAATTCACCGCGGCCGAAACCCTGACGGGGCGCGAATGGGTGTTTTCGATGATGCTGCCTTTTTCGGACGCCGAGCCCGTGGCGCTGCGATTTGTGCGGGGCCGCAGCAAGCGCGGCGAAGAAAAGGCACCGCTGGTCATCCACTTGCACACCCGCAACCGCGAACTGGGCGAAGTGTGGCTGCAAACACGCATCAGCGACCAGACCGAAGTCGACATGGTCATGTGGGCATTGCGCGAGGATGTGGTGAAACGGGCACGCGACCTGACGCCCAATTTGGCCGAAGAGCTGGACAGCGCAGGCCTGAACATGACCCGGCTGCAAATCATCCACGGCCCCGGCCCGTCCGAGCCTATGCCCTGGAGCCCGCCCGAGACCGGCAGCTTGCTGGATGTGCAGACATGAAAGCCCCACTGAAGGAAGCGATTGCGCTGGAGTACGGCAAGCGCAAAACCCCCATCATCAGCGCCAGGGGTGAAGACGAGCTGGCCCAGCGCATCATCGACGAAGCCCAGCGACACGGCGTGTACGTGGCCGAAGACCCTCAGCTGCTGGCCTTGCTCAGCCGCATCGACCTGGACAAGGAAATCCCCCCCGAGCTCTACACCGCCGTGGCCGTGATTTTGTCTTGGGTCTACTGGCTCAAGGGCATGCGCCCGGGCGACGAAAAAACCCCGTAAGTCGCGCCGCCTGGCTCAACACAGCTGGGCACATTTAGTCGCAAACTCAGGGTAAACACTAGGCATCACCAAGCCTTCTGGTGCGCACAATATGGTTATCAGCAATAACTTTATTGCACCCTCTGAACCAGACCCACCCAGGACCCTTTGCGATGACGACCTCTCCCCACCCCATCCTGGAACGTGCCGCCGCCCATGGCGTCAGCCTGGACATGCAGGGCGCTGTGGCCGTGGTGCGCCTGTGCCGCCCGGCCAAGCGCAATGCACTCAACGACGCCTTGATTGAAGCGCTGCGTGATGTGTTTCAGAACCTGCCCCCCGAAGCCCGCGCCGCGGTCGTTCACGGTGAGGGTGACCACTTTTGTGCCGGGCTGGATTTGTCCGAGCTCAAAGAGCGCGACGCCGGAGAAGGCATTCACCATTCGCGCAGCTGGCATGTGGCGCTGAACGCGGTGGAGCAAGGCCGCGTGCCCGTGGTCAGTGCGCTGCACGGCGCGGTGGTGGGCGGCGGGTTGGAGTTGGCCAGCGCCAGCCACATCCGCGTGGCCGACGAGAGCACTTTTTACGCGCTGCCCGAAGGCACACGCGGCATCTTTGTGGGCGGCGGCGGCTCGGTGCGGGTGCCCAAACTGATCGGCACGGCGCGCATGATCGACATGATGCTCACGGGCCGTGTGTACGACGCGCAAGAGGGCGAGCGTGTGGGCTTTGCCCAATATTTGGTGCCCACCGGCACCGCTTTGGCCAAGGCCATCGAGCTGGCCACGCGCATCGCCACCAACGCGCCCATGACCAACTTTGCGCTCACGCACGCCATGCCCCGCATTGCCGAACAACCGGCTGACCATGGCCTGTTCACTGAAGCCTTGATGGCTTCGATCGCCCAAGCCGCCCCCGAAGCCAAAGCCCGTGTCCGCGCCTTCCTTGAAGGCAAGGCGGCCAAGGTGCAGAAAGCGGGTTGAGCGTTTTTCGTTGAGCGATGAGCGTTGGGCGATGCGCAAACCATGAACCTTGAATCCCGAACCCAACACGCTGAACACTCAACGCAAAACGCTCAACGCCATGCCCTGAACCCAACCCGCTCAACGCTCAACGCCAAACCCGGAGACCTCATGACTGCCCCCAAATTTCGCCCGCTCAAATTTGGCGTGACCCGCGTCAGCGTGCGCGACGGCGCACCCGGCACGCGCTACCTGCAAGCCGATCAGGCGCTGCAGGCTTTTCCTGAGCGCCTGACCGACCGGCTGCAGCACTGGGCGCAGGTCAAGCCCGAGCAGACTTTCATGGCGCGGCGCATCCAGCAAGCCGATGGCTCATGGGGCGACTGGCGGCACATCACCTATGGTCAGGCTTGGCAAACGGCGCGCAGCATTGCGCAAAGCCTGATCGACCGCGGCCTGAGCGCCGAGCGCCCGGTGGTGATCCTGAGTGAAAACAGCCTGGAACACGCCATGCTGGCCCTGGGTTGCCTGATCGCGGGCGTCCCCTTTGTGCCCACCTCGCCGCCCTACTCACTGGTCAGCGTGGACTATGACAAGCTCAAGCATGTGCTGCGCACCGTCACGCCGGGCCTGGTGTTTGCTTCGGACGCCCGCTATGCCAAAGCCATCGCCGCCACCGTGAGCGACGACATGGAAGTGGTGTTGTGCGAGGGCCAAGTGCCCGGCCGCACGGTCACGGCTTTTGACAGCCTGTGCGCCACCGCTGCCACAACCGCTGTGGATGCCGCCATGGCCGCCACCGGCCCCGACACCATCGCCAAGTTTTTGTTCACCAGCGGCTCGACCAAGCTGCCCAAGGCGGTCATCAACACGCAGCGCCTGTGGTGCGCCAACCAGCAGCAAATGGCGCAGTCCATGCCCGTGCTGGCCGAGCACGAACTGGTGCTGGTGGACTGGCTGCCGTGGAACCACACCTTCGGTGGCAACCACAACTTTGGCATGACGGTGTTCCACGGCGGCACGCTCTACATCGACGACGGCAAGCCCACACCCGCGCTGATGCACGAGACCTTGCGCAACCTGCGCGAGATCGCGCCCACGGTGTACTTCAACGTCCCCACCGGCTTTGAGGCGATTGCCCACGCCATGAAGACCGATGACCAGCTGCGCAAAACGCTGCTGTCGCGTGTGCAGATGTTCTTTTTCGCCGGAGCCACCTTGGCCCAACCGATTTGGGACAGCCTTTCAGAATCGCAAGAGCGCGAGATCGGCGAGCGCATCGTCATGGGCACCGGCCTGGGCATGACAGAGTCTGGCCCCTTTGGTATTTTTGTGACCAACCCTTTGGTGCAAGCGGGCGACCTGGGCGTGCCTGCCCCTGGCCTGGAGCTCAAGCTCGTGGGCACGCAAGGCAAAACCGAGGTGCGCTACCGAGGCCCTAACATCACTCCCGGCTACTGGCGCAACCCGGATGAAACTGCCGGTGCGTTTGACGAAGAAGGCTTCTTCAAGTCGGGCGACGCGGTCCAATGGATTGACGACACCAATGTGCACCTGGGCCTGAAATTCGACGGCCGCATTGCCGAAGACTTCAAGCTGGCCACCGGCACCTTTGTCAGCGTGGGCCCGCTGCGCGCCAAGATCATCGCGGCGGGCGCGCCTTACGTTCAGGACGCGGTGCTCACGGGCCTGGACTTGAAGGAAGTTGGCGCCATGATCTTCACATTGCCTGCTGTGCGTGCGCTCAGCGGTCTGGCTGCGGGTGCGCCGATGTCTGAGGTGCTCGCGTCTGCTCCGGTGCTGGCCAAGTTCCAGGAGATCGTCAACAGCCTGGCCCAAACCGCCACGGGCAGCGCCAACCGCATTGCCAGGCTGTGCCTGCTCAGTGAGCCACCCACCATCGACAAGGGCGAGATCACCGACAAGGGCTCGATCAACCAACGCTCCGTGCTCGCGCACCGGGCAGACACCGTGGCGGCGCTGCATGGCGGCACGCTGCAGCACATCATCCAACCCCAATGACGCAGCCCCCTGTGGATCGCAGTCAGAGACCGCTCCTCCAAAGACCGAAAGAAAACCATGAGCTCTAAAGGATTTTTCAACGCATTTGCCGATGTGTGGATGCACGAGGGTGTGCGCACGCCCATGGTCGATTACTGCGGCGCTTTGGGTCACATCTCACCCACCGACCTGGGGATCAAGGCCGCACGCGAAGCACTCAAGCGCGCAGGCATCGCGGCGACCGACATCGGCTCGGTCATCACCGGCAACATGGCCCCCGGCGACTTCGACCAGTTCGTACTGCCGCGCCACATCGGCCTGTACGCCGGTGTGCCGCAAGAAGTGCCCGCCATCATGGTGCAACGCATTTGCGGCACCGGCTTTGAGCTGTTTCGCCAGGCAGGCGAACAAATCGAAGCGGGGGTGTGCGAGGCCGCGCTGGTGGTCGGCACGGAGAGCATGACGCGCAACCCGATTGCCGCTTTCGACCACCGCAGCGGCTTCAAGCTGGGCGCACCCGTGGGCTTCAAGGACTTCATGTGGGAAGCCCTGAAAGACCCGGCAGCGGGCATCAACATGATCCAGACCGCCGAGAATCTGGCCAAAAAATACAGCATCACCCGCGAAGAGGTGGACCAATTCGCATCTGACTCGTTTGCCAAGGCCGTGGCCGCGCAAGCCGCTGGTTTTCATGCGGGTGAGATCGTGCCCGTGGTCTCCGAAAAGTTCGAGCTGCATGGCTATGTTTCCCGAGGCATCAAGCTGCAAGGCAAAGTGACCGAAGTCAATGCCGACACGCACCCGCGCATCTCGCCTGCCGAAGTGCTGGGCAAGCTCCGGTCGGTGTACGAAGGTGGCGTGCAGACGGGTGGCAACAGCTCGGCCTTGGTCGATGCGGCAGCGGCCTGCGTGGTCACCTCAGGCGCCTATGCGAAAGCCCAAGGCAAAAAACCCATCGCCCGCGTGGTCGCCGCTGCGGCTGTGGGCGTGCCGCCCGAAATCATGGGCATCGGCCCTGCCCCGGCCATTCGCTTGTTGCTGGAGCGCACAGGTCTCAAGCTGTCGGACATCGGTCGCTTTGAGATCAACGAAGCGCAAGGTGCTCAAACCCTGGCCGTGGCCAAAGAGTTGGGCCTGGATGTGGCCAAGCTCAACGTCAACGGCGGCGCTATTGCGCTCGGCCACCCCCTGGCCGCCACCGGCGTGCGCCTGACGATCACGCTGGCGCGTGAACTGCAGCGCTCAGGATTGCGTTATGGCATCTCCAGCGCTTGTGTGGGTGGCGGCCAAGGCATTGCGCTGTTGATCGAGAACCCTGAAAGCGCATGAACTGATTTGTAGGTCGGCGGCTTTAGCCAAGACATCCCACCGAAACGTCGGACCCGAAGGTTCGACCTCTGACAAAAAGGAACTGACATGAACATCCAAGGACAAGCAGCATTGGTCACCGGCGGTGGCTCTGGTTTGGGTGAAGCCACGGCCCGCGAACTGGCCCGTCTGGGCGCCAAGGTCGCGGTGCTCGACCTGAACATGGCCAACGCCGAGCGCGTGGCAGCCGAGATTGGCGCGCAATATGGCAACGGCTGCGCCGTGGCAGTGCATTGCAACGTGAGCGATGCAGACAGCATGGCCCAAGCCATCGACACCGCTGCCGCCGCACACGGCCCCGCCCGCATCCTGATGCAGATCGCTGGCATCGGCACCGCCAAGCGCGTGGTCGGCAAGGACGGCAAGGCCGCACCGCTGGAGGAATTCGCCAAGGTGATCAACGTCAACCTGATCGGCACCTACAACGCGGCGCGTTTGTTTGCCGAGGCCTGCAGCAAGCTGGCCCCCATGGAAGACGGTGCGCGTGGCGTGATGGTCTTCACCGCCTCGGTGGCCGCCTTTGACGGCCAAGTGGGCCAGCAGGCCTACAGCGCCTCCAAAGCCGGTGTGGTCGGCATGACGCTGCCCATGGCCCGCGACCTGGCGCAGCACGGCATCCGCGTGTGCACCATCGCCCCCGGCCTGTTCAAAACGCCTTTGTTGGCGAGCTTGCCCGAGCCGATACAGCAATCGTTGGCCGCCAGCATCCCCTTTCCCGCACGTCTGGGCAAGCCCAGTGAATTTGCCGAACTGGCCTGCCACATCGTGAGCAACGACCACCTGAACGGCGAAGTCATTCGCCTCGATGGTGCTTTGAGGATGGCACCCCGCTGACGTCAGGTGGAGCGTTAGGCGTTCAGCGTGAAAAACCCGAACCTTACCCTCAAACCTCAACGCTCAACTCTTAACCCTCAACCCGATCTTATGAAAACTGTTGTCTACGAAGTGCAAGTGGTATTTGGCGACTGCGACCCTGCAGGCATCGTGTTCTTCCCCAATTTTTCCAAGTGGATGGATGCGTCATCGCTCAACTTCTTCATGAAGTGCGGCATCTTGCCCTGGCGCGAGCTGGTCAAGACACGCGGCATCATCGGCACGCCGCTTTTGGAGATCCACACCAAATTCATCCGCCCCGCCACCTACGGTGAAACCATTCAAGTGCACACCAGCGTGCAGGAATGGCGCGACAAGGTGTTTGTGCACAAGCATGTGGTCATGCGCGGCGACACCGTGCTGTGCGAAGGCACCGAAGTGCGCGCCTTTTGCATCAAGCACCCCGAAGACCCGGACCGCATCAAAGCCATCCCCGTGCCCGAAGACATCAAGGCTTTGTGCAGTTGATGGCTTCCATTTTTCCGTTTTCCCTCACCTGACTTTTTCAACCGACCTTTTCTAGGAGACAAGCATGAGCAACCGTCGCGAATTCATTCAATCCACCATCGGCGCAGCCTTTTTGGGCAGCACCGCTTTCCAACAGGCCTGGGCGCAAAGCGGCTTGCCCCTCGAGCTAGTCAAAGTGCTTTACGGCTTCCCACCCGGCAGTTCGGGGGACATCTGCGCCCGACGCGTGGCCGAGAAATTTGGCGGCACGCCTTACAGCAAGAACGCCGGCATCATCGACAGCCGCCCCGGCGCTGGCGGCCAAATTGCACTGAACCTGCTCAAAAGCGCACCCGCCGACGGCTCGGTGCTGGCCATGACCCCTTTCTCGCCCATCTCGCTCTACCCCCACATCTTCAAGAACTTGCAATACAAGCCCTTTGAAGACTTCACGCCCGTGGGCACCGCCTCCATGATCCACCACGGTTTCGCCGTCGGCCCCATGGTGCCTGCCAGCGTCAAGAACGTGAAAGACTTCATCGTCTGGGCCAAAGCCAACCCCGCACAAGCGAGCTACGGCTCGCCCGCTGCAGGCTCCACACCCCACTTCATCGGCGCCTTGTTGGGCCTGAACCAGAACTTCGAGTTCAAGCATGTGCCTTACCGCGGCTCGGTGCCCGGCGTGACCGACGTGGTCGGCGGCCAGATCGCCAGCATGTTCACACCGCACGGCGACTTCATTGCCAACCACAAGGCGGGCAAGATGCGCATCCTGGCCACCTCGGGCAAAACCCGTTCGCCTTTTGTACCGGATGTCCCCACATTTGCAGAACAGGGCTTCCCAGAGTTGACGGTGGAAGAGTGGTTCGGCTTTTACGCCCCCGCCAAAACCCCGGTCAACGTGGTGCAGGCGGCCAATGCGGCCATCAACGCCGCACTCAAAGACAAAGGCGTGCTGGACGCTTTGACCGTGGTGGGCCTGATTCCATTTGGTGGCTCGGTCGCAGACCAGCTCAAGAGCTCACAAGTTGAACTCGAGCGCTGGGGCCCGCTGATCAAGCGCATCGGCTTCAGCGTCGACTCCTGATCGGCTGATTCTGTCCGGAGCACTTTCAGGTGCTCTGGCGTTTTTTTTGATGGACTCCCAAACCCTATGAACGCCTACCAGCCCCGCACCGACGACATGCAGTTTTTGCTGTCTCGCGTTTTGAACGCGCCCGCCCAACTGCAAGCCCTGCCCGCTTTAGCCGAGGTGGACGCTGAGCTGATGCAGCAAGTGCTGGAGGAAGCCGGCAAGTTTGTGGGCGAAGTCATCGCCCCGCTCAACCGCGACGGGGACGAGATCGGCGCGCAGTGGGCGGACGGCGCGGTCACCATGCCGCCGGGCTTCAAGGATGCTTACCAGTCCTTTTGGCAATCGGGTTGGCCTGCGCTGACCGCCAGCACCGAAGACGGCGGCCAAGGCCTGCCCACCGTGCTCGAAGCCATGCTCTACGAAATGCTGTCGGCCGCCAACCACAGTTGGACCATGGCCCCCGGGCTGCTGCACGGCGCGTATGAGTGCATCAAGCACCACGCCAGCGACGAACTCAAAGCGCACTATTTAGAGAAAGTGGCCACCGGCGAATGGCTGGCCACCATGTGTTTGACCGAACCGCACGCGGGCTCTGACCTGGGCCTGGCCCGCACCAAGGCGGTCCCTTTGCCCGATGGCCAGTACGCCGTCAGCGGCACCAAAATTTTCATCTCGGGTGGCGAACACGACCTGACCGACAACATCGTGCACCTGGTGCTGGCGCGCCTGCCCGATGCACCGCGCGGCCCGAAAGGCTTGTCGCTGTTTTTGGTTCCCAAGTTTTACCCCGACGGCTCGCGCAGCCGTGTGCACTGCGACCGCATCGAAGAAAAAATGGGCCTGCACGGCAGCCCCACTTGCGTGATGCGTTTTGACGAAGCGGTCTCTTCAATAGTGGGAGAGCCGGGCAAGGGCCTGAACGCGATGTTCGTGATGATGAACGCCGCCCGCCTGCATGTGGCCCTGCAAGGCATTGGCCTGCTGGAAGCCTCCTGGCAAATAGCCGATACCTATGCCCAAGAGCGCCGCCAGATGCGCGCACCGGGCAAAGGCAATTCCGCCGCAGAAGCAGATTTCATTTCAGAGCACCCGGCCATGCGCCGCATTCTGGACACGCAACGCGCCTGGGTCGATGCTGGTCGTGTGCTGGCTTACCGCACGGCGCTCGAACTCGACCGCATCAAACACAGCCCCGACGCCGACACCCAAAACGCTGCACAACGCTGGTGCGCGCTGGTGACACCGGTCATGAAATCGGTCTTCACACACCAGGCTTTCCACGGCGGCAGCGATTGCCTGCAGGTGTTGGGCGGCCACGGTTATGTGCGTGAATGGGGCATTAAGCAGATCGTGCGCGACGCCCGCGTGGCCATGATCTACGAAGGCACCAACGAGATTCAGGCCATTGACCTCTTGGTGCGCAAGGTGCTGGCCGATGGCGGCACGGGCATGAATGCGTTGCTTGACGCCCTGGCCTCGGATCTTCCCAAAGCAGCCAAAGCCAGCACCGCTGCGCAAGCCCGCATCCAGACCCTGCGCGCCGTCACCCAGCAAATCGTCAAGGCCAGCGCGCAAGATGCGGCCTTGCCTTACCGCGTGGCCGATGACTATTTGCGCGCCGTGGCGCTGGTGCTGATGGACTGGGCTTGGCTGCAGATCGAGGCGGGTGTGGACGACAGCACGCCGAACACCCTGGCCCGCTGGACAATCCCCGCAAGGGCCCTGCGCAGTTGGGTGCTGCCCGAATTTCAGATGCGCAGCTTCATCATCGTGCAGCAGTGCACACTGGCGGCATGAAGCAAGCCCCCATGCCCCCGGCCAAGAAAGCACGCACCCCCAAAGTCGAACCCGCGACGGGTTCGGCCATCGACCAGGTGGACACCTCTTACCTGCAAACCTTGATGGGCTACAACGCCCGCCGGGCAGCGCTGAGCATCATCGAGCTGTTTCTGGAGCGGCTGGCCCCTTATGGTTTGAAGCCGGTGGATTTTTCGGTCATGTCCACGATTTGCCACAACCCGGGTGTGACCTCGCGCCAGCTGTGCGCCACGCTCAACCTCTTGCCCCCCAATTTGGTGGGTCTGATCCAGTCGCTGGAGTCTCGCGGCTTGATCGAGCGCAAACCCCACCCACACGACGGCCGCGCCGTGGGCCTGCACGCCACCCCCAAAGGCCAGGGCCTGATGGAGCAAGCCGAACAAACAGCCACCGAGCTGGAACTGGAAAAAACCGCCAAGCTCACGCCAGCGCAGCGCAAAACATTGCTGGCCTTGCTGCAAAAAATTTACCGCTGACCGCGCTCGGCCAAGAGGAAGTCTTTACCGCGCCAGGCCCCTGCCGAGCGTCCACACCCCTCAGCCATGGCAAGTATTTGTACCAAAGGGTCTTTCAAAACCCGGTTTTCGTGGTCTTGCGGGCGGGCGCCCATACCACCCCATTCTCTCTACCAAGGTGACAGCGCCACAGCTTGGCATCTGTCAGGATCATTTTTTTGTAGTGGATCCGAAACTGCCATGCTCATCACCCTTTTGCCCCAAGACGCTCACCAAGCATTGTTGATCGGCCGCTTGTGGGTGCCGGACCTCGGCCCCGTGGTTTGCGCTGTGACGCCCGGGGATGTGTTCGATCTGTCGCAGCTTGCCCCCACCAGCAGCCAATTGCTGGAGCTGCCCGAGGTGGCCCATCAGGTGCGGGCTTATGTGCGCAGCGGCCAAGCCCCGCGCTTGGCCAGCACCCCCGAGGCTTTGGCCAACAGCGATGAAACCAGCCGCGATGCAAGCCAAACATGGTTCATGGCCCCCTGCGATCTGCAAGCCGTCAAGGCCGCTGGCGTCACCTTCGTGGCCAGCATGCTCGAGCGGGTGATCGAAGAGCAGGCCCGTGGCGACGCCAGTCGCGCCGAAGCCGTGCGTCAGGCGGTGGTCGCGGTCATTGGCGACAACCTGCGCAGCGTGGTGCCCGGCTCCCCAGAATCGGCCCGGCTCAAGGAAGTGTTGCTGGCCCAAGGCATGTGGTCGCAATACCTGGAAGTGGGCATCGGCCCAGACGCCGAAATTTTCACCAAAGCCCAGCCCATGAGCGCGGTCGGCCCCGGGGCCCGGGTGGGCATTCACCCGGGCAGCCAATGGAACAACCCCGAGCCCGAAATCGTGTTGGCCGCCAACTCCCGGGGCGAAGTGGTCGGTGCCAGCTTGGGCAACGACGTGAACCTGCGCGACTTTGAAGGCCGCAGCGCCTTGCTGCTGGGCAAAGCCAAAGACAACAATGCCAGCTGCGCCATCGGCCCCTTCATCCGCCTGTTGGACGACCACTTCAGCATCGACAATGTGCGCCAGTGCGATTTGAGCCTGAAAGTGCAAGGTCCCGAGGGCTTTGTGATGCAAGGCAGCAGCGCCCTTGGCCAGATCAGCCGAGACCCGCTCGATTTGGTGGGTCAGGCCATGGGCAAGTACCACCAGTACCCCGACGGCATGCTGCTGTTTTTGGGCACCATGTTCGCCCCCACCCAAGACCGCCATGGCCCCGGCCAGGGCTTTACCCATGTGGTGGGCGATGTGGTCAGCATCTCCACCCCGCAGCTGGGCACCTTGGTCAACCAGGTCAACACCTCGGACCAGGCACCCGCCTGGACCTATGGTGTGGGCGCGCTGATGCGTGATCTGGCTCAACGCCAACGGACCAACTGAGATTTGGCGGGGCTGGCATAATTTTGGGTTTTCCACAACCCGGCGACCCACCAGCGGCACCGGACACTTTCTGACAGGATGCCCATGAACACCACCCCCTCCGGCCTGCAATACGAAGACACCGTTGTCGGCGAAGGCGAAGTCGCAACAGCGGGCCAGGACGTCACCGTGCACTACACCGGCTGGCTCTTCAAAGACGGCGAACAAGGCGCGAAATTCGACTCCAGCCGCGACCGCCGCGACCCCTTCGTGTTCGGCCTGGGTGCAGGCATGGTCATCAAGGGCTGGGACGAAGGCGTGGCCGGCATGAAGGTCGGCGGGCAACGCACCCTGATCATCCCGGCCGAACTGGGCTACGGCGCACGCGGCGCTGGCGGCGTGATCCCGCCCAACGCCACCTTGAAGTTCGACGTGGAGCTGCTGGCCCTCGATTGAGCCCAAGGCGAAAAGGCTGCGGCTTTTCCGAATGACCCGCCTTTGGGCGGGTTTTTCTTGCGCTATTTTTGCTCTATTTTTTTGCGCCATTCCCGGGGTCATTGAACTGCAAACTCCCCTTGAAGCCTGAAACAACGCCCCTATTTGCAAGGGGTATCCATTTTTTGCGGACATTGTTCATGTCAGAAGCCACACAAAACCAAGACCCCAAGCCCCTGAGTGACGAAGAATTGGCTGCAGCTGCTGCCATGACCCCCACCGACCCGCTGGCCGATGCCCAGGCCGAGCTGGCCAACCTGAAGGCTCAAAACGCCGATCTGGCCGACCAGTACCTGCGCGCCCAGGCCGATGTGCAAAACGCCCGCCGCCGCGCCGACGACGAAATCGCCAAGGCCCGGAAATTTGCCGTGGAAGGTTTTGCCGACAGCCTGCTGCCTGTGCTCGACAGCCTGGAAGCCGGTTTGGCCCTTCCTAAAGTGACGATTGAGCAGATTCGCGAAGGGTCAGAGGCCACGCTGCGCCAGCTCAAAAGTGCGTTGGAGCGCAACAAAGTGATCGAAATTGCCCCCCCCGCAGGCACCAAGTTCGATCCCCACCACCACCAGGCCATCAGCGTGGTGCCAGCCGAGCAAGAGCCCAACACCGTGGTGGGCGTGTTGCAAAAGGGTTATTCCATTGCCGACCGCGTGCTGCGTCCGGCTTTGGTGACGGTGACCGCCCCCAAATAAAACCTTTTCGGCGCAGGGGACTTGAAAAGCGTCCCGGTTGCCTCAATTGCAAAACATTGCACTTTTAACCAAATTCGGAGTATCAAAATGGGAAGAATCATCGGTATTGACTTGGGCACCACCAATTCGTGTGTGGCCATCATGGAAGGCAACACGACCAAAGTGATCGAGAACGCCGAAGGCGCTCGCACCACCCCGTCGATCATTGCCTACCAAGAAGACGGCGAAATCCTGGTCGGCGCTTCGGCCAAACGCCAAGCGGTCACCAACCCCAAGAACACCTTGTACGCGGTCAAGCGCCTGATTGGCCGCAAGTTCGCCGAAAAAGAAGTCCAAAAAGACATCGACCTGATGCCCTACACCATCGCCAAAGCCGACAACGGCGATGCCTGGGTGGAAGTGCGTGGCAACAAATTGGCCCCGCCACAAATCAGCGCTGAAATTCTGCGCAAGATGAAGAAAACTGCCGAAGACTACCTCGGCGAGGAAGTGACCGAGGCCGTGATCACGGTGCCCGCTTATTTCAACGACGCACAGCGTCAAGCCACCAAAGACGCGGGCCGCATTGCCGGTTTGGACGTCAAGCGCATCATCAACGAGCCCACCGCTGCAGCCTTGGCCTTTGGCCTGGACAAGCAAGAAAAAGGCGACCGCAAGATCGCCGTGTATGACTTGGGGGGCGGCACGTTCGACGTGTCCATCATCGAAATTGCCGACGTGGACGGCGAAAAGCAGTTCGAAGTGTTGTCGACCAACGGCGACACCTTCTTGGGCGGCGAAGACTTTGACCAGCGCATCATCGACCACATCATCACCGAGTTCAAAAAAGAATCCGGCGTGGATCTGGCCAAGGACGTGCTGGCCCTGCAGCGCCTGAAAGAAGCCGCTGAAAAAGCCAAGATCGAGCTGTCCAGCTCGGCGGCCACCGACGTGAACTTGCCTTACATCACAGCGGACGCCACCGGCCCCAAGCACCTGAACATCAAACTGACCCGCGCCAAACTCGAGCAGCTGGTGGAAGAGTTGATCGAGCGCACCATGGCCCCTTGCCGCACGGCCATCAAAGACGCTGGCGTCTCAGTTGGTGAGATCGACGACATCATTTTGGTCGGCGGCATGTCGCGCATGCCCAAGGTGCAAGAGAAGGTCAAAGAGTTCTTCGGCAAAGAGCCCCGCAAAGATGTGAACCCCGACGAAGCCGTGGCCGTGGGCGCTGCGATTCAGGGCCAGGTCTTGTCGGGCGACCGCACCGATGTGTTGCTGCTGGACGTGACGCCTTTGTCTTTGGGCATTGAGACCATGGGCGGCGTGATGACCAAGATGATCACCAAGAACACCACGATTCCGACCAAGTTTGCTCAGACTTTTTCGACGGCCGAAGACAACCAGCCGGCCGTGACGATCAAGGTGTTTCAGGGTGAGCGTGAAATCGCCAGCGGCAACAAGGCCCTGGGCGAGTTCAACCTTGAAGGCATCCCACCCGCATCGCGTGGAACGCCTCAGATCGAAGTGTCTTTTGACATCGACGCCAACGGCATCTTGCACGTGGGTGCCAAAGACAAAGGCACCGGCAAGGAAAACAAGATCACGATCAAGGCCAACTCGGGCTTGTCGGAAGCTGAAATCCAGCAGATGGTGAAAGACGCCGAGCTGAACGCTGTGGAAGACAAGAAAAAGCTCGAACTCGTGCAGGCCCGCAACGCCGGTGAAGCCGCGGTGCACAGCGTCAAGAAGAGCCTGACCGAGCACGGCGACAAGATCGAAGCGTCCGAAAAAGAAGCCATCGAGACAGCCGCCAAGGCCCTGGAAGAGGTTTTGAAGGGCGAAGACAAAGACGCCATCGAAGCCAAAACCGAAGCGCTGATGACCGCCAGCCAGAAGCTGGGCGAGAAGGTCTACGCCGACATGCAAGCGCAGCAAGCTGCCGCCAGCGCCGGTGCTGCCGGTGCCGCCGAAGCCAAGCCACAAGACGACAATGTGGTGGACGCGGAAGTCAAGGAAGTCAAAAAGGGCTAAGACCCCACCCTCTGCGGCCTGGCCGCAGTCCCGCCGCGCAAGCTGATTCAGGCCACTGAATCGCCTTCGCGGCGTTCTTGTTCTAACGGTTGGATTTGCCCCATGGCGACAAAACGAGATTTTTACGAAGTGCTGGGCGTTGCCAAAAACGCCACGGACGAAGACATCAAAAAGGCTTATCGCAAGCTGGCGATGAAGTACCACCCTGACCGCAACCAGGGCGAAGACGCCAAGGCCAAAGAAGCTGAAGGCAAATTCAAAGAAGTCAAGCAAGCCTACGAAATGCTGTCGGACCCGCAAAAACGCGCGGCCTACGACCAGCACGGACATGCCGGTGTCGACCCGAATATGCGAGGCGGAGCCGAAGGCTTTGGCGGTTTTGGTGATGCGTTTGGCGACATCTTTGGTGACATCTTCGGCGGGCAAGCTCGCGGTGGGCGCGGTGGTGGTCGTCAAGTCTTCCGAGGTGGTGACTTGAGCTATGCGATGGAGATCACCCTCGAAGAAGCGGCCAACGGCAAGGACTCGCAACTGCGCATTCCGAGCTGGGACGAGTGCGACACCTGCAACGGCACCGGGGCCAAGCCGGGCACCAGCGCCAAGACCTGCGCGACTTGCCAAGGCCAAGGCCAAGTGCAAATGCGGCAAGGCTTTTTCAGTGTGCAGCAAACCTGCCCGCACTGCCGCGGCACTGGCAAGATCATCCCCGAACCTTGCGGCACCTGCCATGGGCAAGGCAAGGTCAAGAAACAAAAAACCCTGGAAGTCAAAATTCCGGCCGGCATCGACGACGGCATGCGCATCCGAAGTGCGGGCAATGGAGAGCCGGGCACGAATGGCGGCCCACCCGGTGATCTGTTCATCGAAATCCGCTTGAAAAAGCATGACATCTTCGAGCGCGATGGGGACGACCTGCACTGCGCGGTGCCGATCAGCTTCAGCAAAGCGGGCTTGGGCGGCGAGATCGAAGTGCCCACCCTGGGCGGCAAAGCGGCGATCGACATCCCCGAAGGCACCCAGACCGGCAAGCAGTTCCGCTTGCGCGGAAAAGGCATCAAGGGTGTGCGCGGCAGCTACCCGGGCGACCTGTATTGCCACATCACTGTAGAGACACCGGTCAAGCTCACCGAGCACCAGAAGAAACTGCTCAAGGAGTTTGAGGAGTCGCTCTCCAAAGGTGGCGGTAAACACCAGCCCAGCGGCGAAGGCTGGACGGATAAGTTGAAAGGCTTCTTCGGGGGCTGACGCTCAGGTCGGAACTTCGAATGTCGCCGGGCGCAGGCTTTTGAGTCGACCGCCTCCCGTCGAGCAGTGCGAGAGGGGCTGCGGCGGGTTCCTCATGGCGGGTACGCAAAAATC
>NZ_JBILQU010000037.1:0-25547 GCF_044373035.1 Limnohabitans sp.
CCCTTCATGCCCGCCTCTTCCATGGTGGGCACACCCGGCAAGGCGCTGCTGCGCTGGGGCGTGGTCACGGCCAGGGCCTTGAGCTTGCCGCCATTGATCAGGCCCAGCGCCGAAGGCAGGTTGTCAAACATCATGTTCACCTCGCCCGCCATCAGGCCCGTGAGACCCGCTGCCGCACCCCGGTAAGGGATGTGCGTGACGAACGCGCCCGATTGGCTTTTGTAGAGCTCGGCGCTCAGGTGCAGCGACGTGCCTTGCCCGTTGGAGGCGTAATTGAGTTGACCCGGCTTGGATTGGGCCAGCGCGGTGAGTTCGGCCAGGCTGTTGATGCCCGCAGCCGGATTGACCACCAGCACATTGGGCACACGGCCCAGCAAGGCCACCGGGGCAATTTGCTCGGGCTTGTAAGGCAGCTTGCTGTACAGCGCCGGGCTGATCGTGAGAGGCGGCGAGGCCATGAGCAAGGTGTAACCATCTGCCGCCGCACGCGCCGCCTCGGCCGCACCCAAGTTGCCACCGGCACCGGGTTTGTTGTCGATGACGATGGGCTGGCCCAACTCCAGCGCCAGCTTAGGTGCGACCAAGCGCGCCATGTTGTCGATCAGGCCACCGGGTGGGAAGGGCACCACCAGCTTGATGGGGCGGGCGGGCCAGGCTTGGGCCAGCGCCGACGAGGCCCAAAAAGGCGTGGCCATGGCCAAGACGGTAGCGGCCAAGAGCCAGTTTCTGCGTTGCATGGGGTGTTTCCAGATGTGAATTGATCAGGTCATCATACAAATTTTGGACTCGCCCTGCATCAGGGTGAACACGGACAAGGGCGGAGGCAGTCTTGTTGATTCAGACGGCAAACTACCCAGTTCGTCATGGTGGTGCCGCTCCCGTCATTGCGAGGCCGCAGGGCGTGGCAATCCACGCAGTAACCCGTGTTCAGGGACGCATTGACGTTACTCGCCAGAAGTCAGCTATATAATAAAAGTTATATAGTCAACGGAGGCGTTATGTTGAGCTTTAAAGTGACCACCGTCGGTGCATCAGAGGGTTTGATCCTGAACAAGGAGGCCAAGCGCATTTTGAATGTGCAAAAGGGCGATACGCTTTTTATGACCGAAGCCCCTGACGGCGCGATGCGCATCACGCCCTACAGCCCAGAGTTTGAGCGGCAGATGGCCTTGGCCGAGTCGATCATGCACGACGACCGCGAGATCCTGCGCGTTCTGGCCAAATGAGTTGGCAGTGGGTCCACCGCGACACTGTGTTTGCGGTCCATGACAAGCAGCTGGCCGTGCATGGCGGCTTGGATGGCATACGGGACCTCAACGCGGTGGAGTCAGCGCTGCATCGGGCCCAAAACCTCGACGCTTACGGCAAACCAGGTCCTGATGCAGCAGACTTGGCTGCGGCCTACATTTTTGGCATCGCCACCAGCCACGAGTTCAACGATGGCAACAAACGCACCGCATGGGTGGTCGGTCGCTTGTTTTTGGCCATCAACGATCAAAAGCTGGTGTTCGATCAGCTCGACGCCATTTACTTCAAGCTGGCTGTTGCTGCCGGCAACATGACCCAGCCGCAAGTCGCCCAATGGATAAGGCAACGACTGGTGACGTCTTTGCCATAACACTTCACCCGTCACGGCGCCGTGATTCCATCATTGCGAGGCGCGCCCCTTCCGTCATTGCGAGGAGCCTGCGACGCGGAAATCCATGCCTGTGCGCCACCACCCCATGGCTCGCTTGTCGTGGTCCGCTTTTGGCGCGGCTGACAAGCATCAAGTCAACTCATCTGGCACCGCCAAATTGGACACTCGAAAACAAAAGCAAAGCCCAATTTGAATCTGGGCTTTGCTTGGCTTGGATCAGTTCACAATGGCTTGTGAAACCAGATTTTTCATCAGCCTGCGGTAGCTGGCACGCAATGGACTAGGTGACTGCGTCATGTAAACAGCACACAGTTTTTCTTTGGGTTCTGCCCAGAAAAAAGTCCCGGCAAAACCTGCCCACATGAACTCCCCCGCCGAGCCATGAACGGGTGCAATCCCATCTTGCGATCGAACCAGAAAACCCAGTCCAAAGGTGTAACCGTTGGTTCCCAATAAGAGTTGACCAGGGTTGGTGGTCGTGTTGATGGCGGTGCCAAGGTGGTCGGCCGTCATGAGCCGCACGGTAGAGGGGGACAGAATCCGCGCACCGTCCAGCGATCCGCCATTCAACATGGCTTGGCAATACCGCATGTAATCGCCCGCGGTGCCAACACCGCCAGCACCGCCCGAGTCATTGCCTGGCACTTTGGAAACGTCGATCAATACGTTGGCTGCGCCGGTCAATGGGTCCTTGGCAAACGCTTCAGCCAACCGTGATGCATTGGCCGCAGGAACATGAAAACCTGTGTCCTTCATTTTGAGTGGTCCAAACATGCGCTCGTTCATGAAGTCATTCAGGCGTTTGCCACTGACGGTTTCAACAACGCGCCCTTGAATATCTACAGACAGGGAGTATTCCCAAGTGGTACCGGGTTGCTGCGCAAGGGGCGCTTTACCAACGCCCTCAGACATCTCGTTGGGTGTCACACCGCGTGCGTCAAAAGGGACGCTGGGAAGGAAAACTTTGGCTTTGGTGTAAGCATCTTTGACGGGTGTATTGGCGGTGAGTTCGCCATAAGCGATCCCCGATGTGTGCCGCAATAAATCTTGAATCGTGGGCTCACTGTTGGCGGGCACCAGTTTGAAGGTCACGGCACCCGATACGGGATGGATGGACGGAACACTGACTTGCGGGCTTTTGAAAGCGGGAAGAAATTTGGAGACCGGATCTGTCAGTTGAACTTTCCCGTCTTCAACCAGCATCATGAGTGCGGTGGATACCAGCGGTTTGGTCATGGAATAGATTCTGAAAATCGAATCTTCTTTCATGTCACCGCCACCCGCTTGGCCTGTTTTGCCAAACGCTTCCGAATAGACCAGTTTGCCATTGCGCGCAATCATCACGACAGCACCGGGCAACCGATTGCTGGCAACCTCTTGCTTCATGGTCTCTGACAGTACCGCCAGTCTTTCTTTGGACATCCCTACAGATTCCGGCGAGGCTTTGGGCAAGGGTTGCGCCAACGCAGACTGCGCGAAAAACAAAGCAGCGCCAGCCATGAGTAAACTGGGTTTGAAAGAAATCTGTTTTTTCTTCAAATAAATGGTCATGTGTGTTTCCAAAAAAAATTGTGTTTGATGACTTAAGAGAGTCCAAATAAAAATCCTTCAGAAATTCAAATGCATTGAACTCATCATCATGTTCTTGGGTTAGCACCTGAAAAAGTGTCTCCCGCGTTACATGAGTCCTTCAAGACCAGACCCAAGGGCATTGCTAGCCCTGAAATCCGGTTACCCTCCAAAATCTCACAACACCTTTGCCACGTCCGGCCCAGCCCATGTCCAAATTCACCCGCCTTTGGCCCCTTTTGGCCATGCTCTTGCTGCAAGCCTGCGCCAGCCTGCCACCCGAAACCTACGCTCCCAAACTCGGCCAAATGGGCAAGGATGTGATGTGGCTGCCCACCCGCGATGAGCTCGTCACGCAAATGCTGACGGCAGCGCGCGTTGGCCCAAATGACGAGGTGGTCGACCTGGGTGCGGGCGACGGCAAGATCCCGATCGCGGCAGCAAGGCAGTTTGGAGCACGGGCCTGGGGCATCGAATACAACAAGGACCTGGCCGCGCTGGCCCAGCGCAACGCGCAGCGCGCGGGCGTGGCCGACCGGGTGCGCATCGTGCATGGCGACATCTTCAAGGAAGACTTTTCCAAGGCCACGGTGGTCACCCTGTACCTGCTGGAAGAGCTGAACGCGCAGTTGCGCCCCACCATTTTGGCCATGCGGCCCGGCACACGCGTGTTGTCCAACACGTTCTCTATGGGTGACTGGGAGCCTGACCAGGTCATTCGCGCGGGCACCAACACGGGCTATTTCTGGACCGTGCCCGCCGCGGTGGCAGGCCAGTGGTCGGTGCAGGGCCTGCCCCTGCAAGGGCCAGTTTTGTTGCGATTGACCCAGCGCCACCAACGCTTGGGTGGCACCCTGCGCTGGGGCGGGCAAACGCAAACCCTGCTGGGTGCGCGCCTGCACGGCGCTGACTTGCACTTCAGCTTTGTCCAGGCCGATGGGCAGCTCAAAGCCGTTCAGGCCCGGGTGCAAGGCGCTTCAATTCAGGGCGAAGTGGTCGGACCCTATGGCATGGGCGATTTCCAGCCCGAGGTGGTGAAAGTCACCCTTCAACGCGTGGGCGACTGAAGCGCGTCTTTCATCTCCAGGGCCACCCGCCATGCGCTTGTTTTCTTACCGCGACCGCCCGGTGCACCTGGGGCCTTACCCGCTGGAGCGCCTGCGCCGCACCACCGCCACGCCCGACGGCAGCGCGCTGCCGCCCATGCAGGCTTTGCGTTTTGCGCACGACGACCCCGAATCGCTGGCCCACGCCATGGCGCGGTACATGGCCATGTTCGACCTGGTGCGCGACGGCGCGGTCAACCCCAAAGAGGGGGAGATTCCGACCGACCTGACGGAACGCGCCCAGCACCTGAAGGCCGCAGGTTATTACTTTGACGCATCGATGATGGGCATGTGCGCCCTGCCTGCATCGGCCTGGCTGGCCGAGCCGATCCGCAACCCGGCTGTGCCCGCCCTGGGCGAAGAATTGGCGCAAAGCCAGCCGGCCAGTTTTGCCGCAGGCATGGACATGATCCTGGCCGATGTGCTGGATTCGGCCCGCACGGTGCATGGCCCCATAGCGCACCACAGCCACGCCATCGTGATCTTGGTGGAGTTTGCGCGCGACCCGAAACCCGGCGAGCCCGGTTGCGACTGGTTGGCGGGCACGCAGGCACAGCGCGCCAGCGTGCTGGCCGCACAAACGGCGGTGTTGTTGTCGAGCTATTTGCGCATGCTGGGGCACGAGGCCCGCGCCCACAGTGCCAGCTGCAGCGACTTGGATTTGAGCCGCTTGGCCCTGGCCGCAGGCCTGACGCTGGGCGACGGCGAGAACCCGTATGTGGCTCAGCGCTATGCCTTGGCCGCCGTCAGCACCACGCTGGCCATGGCCCCCGACCAGGCGCTGGACCCTCAGCAAAACCGCTGGCAGAGCCACGGCCCGGCTTGGTGGTTGGGGCTGGGCACGTTCAAGAGCGCGTTTCACCAAGACGCATTTGCCCAGCGCGAGTTTCGCCAAGGCGCGCACCCGTTTGAAACCCTCAAGCGCCAGGCCACGCCCACCACCTTCATCGACCACGACCGGGTGCCGCGTTTCCCCAAGCGGGCCGACTTTTTTGCGCGCGCCTTGTTTGGCGATTTGGGCAAGTCGGTGCAAGACGACGCCAAGAACGCCCACTACGTGATGAAAAGCCCCATCGGTGCCTGCGCGCGCCGGGCGCTGGGCGCTTTGCTGCTGTTGCAATTTGGCGCGGCCCGTGGCCCAGTGGCCGCCAGCACCGCCAACCCCCAGCGCAATGCCGACAACCTGAAAGCCGCGTCGTATTACCTCGGGGTGGACGCGGTGGGCCTGTGCGCCGTGCCCGAGTGGGCCTATTACTCGCACGATGCGGGCGGCAACCCCATGCCGGCGTACCACGCCAACGCGGTGAACCTGCTGATCGACCAGGGCCACGAAACCATGGAGGGCGCCAGCGGCGACGACTGGATTTCGGTGGCGCAAAGCATGCGGGCTTACCTGCGGTTTTCGCTCATGGGCGGCATTGTGGCCGAGCAAATTCGGCGGCTGGGTTATTCGGCCCGGGTGCATTCGGTGCTGGACGGCGATGTGCTGCAGCCGCCCTTGTTGTTGCTGTCGGGCCTGGGTGAAGTCAGCCGCATTGGCGAGGTGATCCTCAACCCGTTTTTGGGGCCGCGCCTGAAAAGCGGCAGTTTGACCACCGACATGCCCATGGCCCCCGACCAGCCCATCGACTTTGGCCTGCAAAGCTTTTGCGAAAGCTGCAACAAGTGCGCCCGCGAATGCCCGTCCGGGGCCATCACTGCGGGCCCCAAGCTGATGTACAACGGCTATGAAATCTGGAAAAGTGACGCTGAAAAATGTGCCCGCTACCGCATCACCAACGCGGCGGGCGGCATGTGCGGCCGCTGCATGAAAACCTGCCCCTGGAACTTGGAAGGCCTGCTGGCCGACAGCCTGTGGCGGCAAGTGGCCATGAAGCTGCCCGCCGCTGCACCGGCGCTGGCGCGGCTCGATGACCTGCTGGAGCGCGGCAGCATCAACCCGGTCAAAAAGTGGTGGTGGGACATCGAGCTGGACAAAACCTCTGGCCGCTATGTTCAGGCCGCGCAAACCCACCGCCGCACCCTGCAAAAAGACCTGAACCTGCGCTACGAAGACCAGACCCTGGCCGTGTACCCGGCCGACAAAATGCCGCCGCCTTACCCGGTGACCTACCCCGTCAACCGCGAAGAGGGCATTGCCCGCTACCAGACGCTGCTCAGCCCCGCGCAATACCAAGCCCGCTTGGCGGCAGGCCAGACCGACGGCTTGGCCCCCGGGCCGCAGCCACTGCCCGCCGAGCCGCCCGTGTTCCCGGTGGTGCTGCACCGGCGCGAAGAGATGGCCGAAGGCCTGTCGCGTTACGAGTTCAAAGCGCCCGATGGCGGCGAGTTGCCGCCGTTTGAGGCGGGCGGCCACATCGACGTGGTGATTGCCCCTGAATACCAGCGGCCCTACAGCTTGGCGGGCGACCCGGCCGACCGCAGCAAATATGTCCTGGGCGTGTTGCGCGAGCCGCCCGAGTCTGGCGGGCGCGGCGGCTCGGCGCTGATGCACCGGGTGTTTCGCGAGGGGCGGCGCGTGTTCGTGAGCCGACCGGCCAACCACTTTGCGCTGCACGAAGACGCCACTCACTCTTGGTTGTTTGCAGGCGGCATCGGCGTGACGCCGATGATCGCCATGGCGCACCGATTGCACGCTTTGGGCAAGCCCTTTGACTTTCATTACAGCGCGGCCAGCCGCCAAACGGCGGGCTTTTTGAAAGACCTGGCCGAAGCGCCGTGGGCCCATCGGGTGCAGTTCCACTTCAAGGATGAAGGCCAACGCGCCGACCTGATGCAACTGCTGCCCGATTTTGCTGCGGGTGGGCATGTCTACACCTGCGGCGCGCCGCGCTTCATGGACGGCGTGTTCGAGGCCGCCAGCGCACACGGCTGGCCGGGTGAGGCCCTGCACCGCGAGTACTTCAGCGTGCCCGAGGCCGATGCTTGGGTGAACCAGCCCTTTGAGTTGGTGCTCAAGCCATCTGGCCGCCGCCTGAGCGTGCCTGCCAATCGCAGCGCCACCGAGGTGCTGGCCGAAGCGGGCGTGGCCATTGATGTGAAATGCAGCGACGGTTTGTGCGGCGTCTGCGCCCGGCCTTACGATGCGGCGCTGTCCGATGACATCGAGCATCGCGACTTTGTGCTTGGCCAAAAAGAGCGGCAACACAAAATCATTTTGTGCTGCTCACGCGCCCAGCATGCGGGGGGTGTGATCACCCTCAATTTTTAAAAGCAGCAAGGGAGAAGTTTCATGAACACGGTCAAAAAAGTTTTCATCACCGGCGGCACCAGCGGCATTGGCGCGGCCATTGCACGGGCCTTTGCCACCACCGGCGCCAGCGTGACGGCCACCGGGGCCACGCCTGCCGAGGTGGCGGCAGCGCAAGCCCTGCCCACCAACCGCATGATCGCTTTCCATGTGCTGGATGTGCGGCAAAACGAGTATGTGCAAAACGTGCTCGGTGAGTTGGGTGAATTCGATGTGCTGGTCAACTGCGCAGGCATCATCCAGCGCAACGTCGAGCACGACCCCGAGGTGTTTGCCCAAACCGTGGACATCAACCTGAACGGCACCATGCGCGCCTGCGCCGCAGCGCGTGAAGGGCTCAAAGCGCGCCGGGGCTGCATCGTCAACACCGCATCCATGCTGAGCTTTTTTGGAGGCGGCCTCACACCGGGCTACAGCGCCAGCAAGGGCGGCGTGGCGCAACTGACCAAGTCGCTGGCCATTGCTTATGCAGCCGACGGCATCCGCGTGAACGCCGTGGCCCCAGGCTGGATTGCCACGCCCTTGACGCAAGCCTTGCAAGAAGACGCCACACGCAGCGCGCAAATTGTGGGCCGCACGCCGATGGGCCGCTGGGGCCAACCGGAAGACGTGGCCGATCCGGTGCTGTTTTTGGCCAGCCCGGCGGCGCGCTTCATCACGGGCGTGGTCTTGCCCGTGGACGGTGGCTACTTGATTCAATAAGCCCAGCCAAGTCTCAGGGCTGTGGTCCCCATGGCGCGGACAGCATGAGCTTGTTTTGCTGCTCGGCAATCAGCGGCCGAATTTTGGCGGCAAAGGCCAGGAAGTCCGGATCGCCGTAGACCCCGGCCCAAAAGGCACGGCGGTCGGCATCGTCGTCAAACTTCCAGATGTGGATCAGCTGGTTCAAGGCCCCCACATCGCCCGTGAAGTAACCCACCAGTTTGGACGGGTGCTTGGACAGCGCAGGCCAGCCCTCGTTTTTGTAGTGCGAGGTGAGTTCCGACATTTTCCCGACGATGGCGTTGTAGGTGCGCAGCTCATAAATGGCCATGAAAAACTCCTGGTGGATGGACAGCTCACTGTAGGCGGGCCTGAGCAGCTGCGCTGTCGGCAAGGTGACGCTGCCGGTTCTGGCGACCTGTAAGATGATTCCCACCCTGATTTCTTTGGACGCAAACCCATGAACGCCCCACTTTCCCGCGCAGCCTTGGCGAATGTGCAGGCCGCCGACCTGGCCGCCTTGCCCCTGATCGAAAAATGGATCGCCTTTGCCACTGTCTCGCGCGACAGCAATTTGGCTTTGATGGACTGGACCGAGGCTTACCTGAAGGACCTGGGTATTGCCTGCAGCCGCACCTACGACGACAGCGGCCAAAAGGCCAACTTGTGGGCCACGCTGCCCGCGCACGATGGCGAAACCAAAATTGGCGGCCTGGTGCTGTCGGGCCACACCGACGTGGTGCCGGTGGACGGCCAGCCTTGGGACACCGACCCGTTCAAGGTCGAAATCAAAGGCGACAAGATGTACGGCCGGGGCGTGACTGATATGAAGAGTTTTGGCGCCATCTGTTTGATGATGGTGCCCGAATTGCTGAAAAGAAAACTCAAGCGCCCGATTCACCTGGCCTTCAGCTACGACGAAGAAGTCGGCTGCATCGGCGTGCGCCGCATGATTGCCGACATGCAGGCGCAGGGCTTCAAACCCGCAGGTTGCATCGTCGGTGAGCCCACGGGCATGCAGGTGGTCATTGCGCACAAAGGCAAGCACTCTTACAAAACCACGGTGCACGGTTTTGAGGCGCATTCGTCGCTCACACCACTGGGCGTGAACGCGGTTGAGATCGCTTGTGAGTTTGTCGCCAACCTGAAAAGCATGCACCGCGAGCTGGTGCAAAACGGCCCGTTTGACCCGATTTACGACGTGCCGCACACCACCATCCACACCGGCGTGATCGCGGGCGGCACCGCACTCAACATCATCCCGCGCCAGTGCGAAGTGACCTGGGAAATCCGCCACCACCACCTGAACACGCCCGAAGATTTGTTTGCCCGCGCCAAAGACTTTGGTGAGAGCCTGGTGCCCGCCATGCAGGCAGTGGCTCCGGGCACGGGCATCACGCACGAGCTCAAATCGGTGTTGCCCGGTTTTGCCACGGCCGCCGACAGCGAGATCGCGAACCTGTGTTTTGACTGCGCCGAGGTCGACCCGGCCAGCGGCGCGGGCAAGGTGTCGTTTGGCACGGAAGCTGCTCTGTTTCACCAAGCCGGTGTGCCCACCATCGTGTGCGGCCCCGGCCACATTGCGCAGGCGCACCAGCCCAACGAATGGGTCACGCTGGCGCAATTGGCTTGGTGCGAGCGCTTCATGCGCCGCTTGGCCGACCGGGTGTGTGTGGCCTGATTTTTTCAAACGATCGAACCCTACACAAGGAAACTCACCGGTTTGGCGGGTATCGATGTGGTGCACATCCCGCTCAAGGCCACAGGCGAAGCCATCAACGAAGTGCTGTCGGGCCGTGCCCAAGCCGTGATTGCCGCCAGCATTGGCGCGCTGGCCTTTGCCAAGGACAGCCGCGTGCGTTTGTTGGGCGTGACCTCGCCCCAGCGCAGCAAATACCTGCCCGACTTGCCCACCATTGCCGAGAGCGGCTTGCCGGGTTATCAGTTTGATTCGTGGTTCGGTTTTCTCGGCCCTGCGGCCATCCAGGCCGCCGAAGCCAACCGCATCAACGCGGCTGTGAGCAAGCTGCTCAAAGACCCGGTGGTGTTGGCGCGCTTGGACAAGCAAGGCATCGAGCCGCGCGACATGAGCAATGCCGATTTCGGCAAGCTGCTGGCGGCCGACTATGTGCGCATGGCGCAAGTGGTCAAGGCCTCGGGCGCAAAAATCGACTGAGTCCTGCGGTGGGCGGCTGCTTGCACTGCCTCAGCAGCCCCAAGGGTTCAATCCCCCCGAACCACCAACACCGGCACGTGGCTCAGCCGAATCACCTGTTCGGCCCCGCTGCCCAAAAAATGCGGCCCATGCCCCTGCGGCCAGTGTTCACTGTCTCAGGCAAAGGTGTAGCCGTCCATGGCGATGACGTGGTCGCTGATGCCCCGGAAAAACGCCTCGGGCTGTGCATCGGGCCCCGCTGCGCCCAATGCGGTAAAAAGCGGCAGCAGGTGTTCATCGGTGGGGTGGGCACGCTGGCCGACGCTTTGCTGACGGTAAGCGAGCAGGCCGGGCACATCACGGGCCGTCATGTGGGTGTGGATCCAGTCGGCAAAGGCCTGAACATAGTCGGGCGTGGCACCGCCTTGCGTGCGCACGGCCATCAAATCGCGCAGGTTGTGGGTGATGTTGCCTGAGGCCAGCACCAAAATGCCTTGTTGGGCCAAAGGGGCCAGCCCCTGCCCTACGCGGTAAGCGTGTTCGGGACCAAGGAGGCTTTGCACCGACAGGGGCACCACGGGCACTTCGGCCTCGGGGAACATCTGGCGCAAGGGCGTCCAGGCACCGTGGTCCAGGCCGCGCTGGGCGTCTTGCGCCACAGAAAAGCCTGCCGCTTGCAGCGCGCTGACCACCTGGGCCGCCACTTCGGGGCTGCCCATGGCGGGGTATTGCATCTCGTACAGGCGCGGGTCAAAACCGCCAAAGTCGTGGATGGTTTCGGGCTGGGTGGCAAAACCCACGGTGGGCACAGCGGTTTCCCAATGCGGGCTGACCACCACAATGGCGCGCAGGGCGCCCAGTTGGGGCACCAATGCGCTCATGGCCGCGCCTGCGGCACCGGGGTGCAATGCAAACATGGGCGAGCCATGGGGGACAAACAAGACGGATGAAGGCGTGTGCATGGTGTTGATTTGGCTCTGAACATTTGGCTCTCAAAATATGGCTTTGAGGTGCCCCACTGTAGGCCAATGCAACGGTCACCTTTCTGTCTGTCTCGGGTTTGACCAACTTGTCGCAAAATGCAGCCACAATTTGTCCATGGCCAAGGGCCTTTATTTTTTTCATCGCCACCCCCTCGAATTCAGGAACACGACATGACTTACCCCAACACCCAACTGTTCATCAACGGCCAATGGTGCGATGCCGAAGGCGGCCGCACCCTGCCCGTGTTCAACCCCGCCACCGGCACCGAAATCGGTCGCCTGGCGCACGCGGGCATCCCCGACCTGGAGCGTGCCGCGCAAGCTGCGCAAAAGGGCTTCGAAATCTGGCGCGACACACCCGCCAACGAGCGCAGCGCCATCCTGCGCAAAGCCGCCGCGCTGATGCGCGAACGCGCCCCACAAATTGCCGATCTGCTCACGCAAGAGCAAGGCAAACCTTTGGCCGAAGCCAAGGTTGAAGCCATGTCGGCCGCCGACATCATCGAGTGGTTTGCCGAAGAAGGCCGCCGCGTGTATGGCCGCATCGTGCCGCCCCGCAACATCCACGTTCAGCAGCAAGTGCTCAAGCAACCCGTGGGCCCGGTCGCGGCCTTCACGCCCTGGAACTTCCCGATCAACCAAGCCGTGCGCAAGATGTCCGCCGCATTGACCACCGGCTGCTCCATCATCGTCAAAGCGCCGGAAGAAACACCCGCTGCCCCAGCCGAATTGATCCGCGCTTTCCACGATGCAGGCGTGCCTGCGGGCGTCATCGGCCTGGTCTATGGCACACCGGCCGAGATCTCGAACTACCTGATCGCGCACCCGCTGATCCGCAAGATCACCTTCACCGGCTCCACCCCAGTGGGCAAGCAACTGGCCGCGTTGGCGGGCCAGCACATGAAGCGCGCGACCATGGAGCTGGGCGGTCACGCCCCGGTGATCCTGGCCGAAGACGCCGACATCGGTTTGGCCCTGAAGACTGCGGGTGCGGCCAAGTTCCGCAACGCGGGCCAGGTCTGCATTTCGCCCACCCGCTTTTTGGTGCACCACAGCATTGCCGACGCCTTTGCTGAAGCATTCGCTGCGCAAGCGCAAGCCCTGCAAGTCGGCGATGGCATGACGGCCGGCACCCAAATGGGCCCGCTGGCCAACGAGCGTCGCCTGGCGGCCATGCAGTCCATCGTGCAAGACGCCCGCGCCAAAGGTGCCAAGGTGCTGACGGGCGGTGAGCGCATTGGCACGCAAGGCAACTTCTTTGCGCCCACCGTGCTGTCGCATGTGCCGCTGGATGCCGATGTGGTCAACCACGAACCCTTTGGTCCGATCGCGGCGATCCGCAGTTTCGAAAAGATTGAAGACGCCATCGCCGAGGCCAATAGCTTGCCTTTTGGCTTGGCCGGTTACGCCTTCACCAATTCGATGAAAACCATGCACCTGCTGAACCAGCGCTTGGACGTGGGCATGCTGTGGGTCAACCAGCCCGCCGCGCCTTGGCCTGAGCTGCCCTTTGGCGGCATGAAAGATTCGGGTTATGGCTCCGAGGGCGGCCCCGAGGCGCTGGAGGCCTACCTCAACACCAAGACGGTGTCGGTCTTCAACGCCTGACAGACATGGCCGTGGTGCGCATCCTGGTCACCGGCTTTGAACCCTTTGGCGGGCAAAGTCTCAACCCCTCCTGGGAAGTGGCGCGGGCCTTGAATGGCTTTGCGCTGGAGGGAGCCCAGATCGTGTCGGTGCAGCTGCCTTGTGTGTTTGCGCAGGCGCTGCCCGCCTTGCAGCAGGCCCTGACGCAGCACCGGCCCGACATCGTGCTGGCGCTGGGCCAGGCCGAGGGACGCTGCGATTTTTCGGTGGAGCGCGTGGCCATCAACGTCACGGATGCACGCATCGCCGACAACGCGGGGGCGCAGCCCATCGATGTGCCCGTGGTGGCGGGAGCGCCAGCTGCCTACTTCAGCACCTTGCCCATCAAGGCGCTGGTGGCGGGTTTGCGCGCTGGCGGCTTCCCGGCATCGGTGTCGCAAACGGCAGGCACCTTTGTCTGCAACCAAGTGTTTTATGCCCTGCAGCACGCGCTGGCGGGGCAAGGCGTGCACAGCGGCTTTGTGCATTTGCCGCTGCTGCCCGAACAGGCCGCGCATTGGAAGGGCCCCAGCCTGCCCAGTTGGCCTGCCAGCCTTCAGATCGCGGCAGCGCAGCACGCCCTGAAAGTGCTGGTGGCGCATCGGCAGCAGGGCTTGGGCGATGTGGCCTTAAGTGGCGGCACGCTCAACTGACTTGCAAGCCGATCTGCAGAACCCAACCAGCACGCCGCCCCGCTTTGTCACCCCCGGTCGAAGACCCGGGGTCCACTTTGTCATGTCCTTGCTCAAGTACCTGGAAACGATCCAACAGCCTTGAGTTCAGTGGCCATGCGCTGGCGGGCCCGGGCGGCCACCCCCGTCTCGGCAAAAGCCCAGGCCAGCGAGGCACCCATGCCCTGCAAGGCCGTGCGCACAGCGGCTTGCTCCAGAGCGCAACTGCGTTCGCGCCCCAGCAGCTCCAGCGCCCAATCGGGCAGCATCTGAAACGCGGCCCGCACGATCAAACTCACCAAGGGCCGGTCCAAGGGGGCGCACGGGTAGTTTTCGATCAGCGCAATCGTCTCTCGGGTGCGGTCGTCCACCCGCAGCTCGGGGCGAAAGGCTTGCAGCTGACTCCAGGCTTGGTGGCGAGTCAGGGGCAGGTCGTGCGCGCCCAAACGCTCGCCGATGTGCGCCATTTCGGCAAAGTACAGGTCTTGCCTGTCCGTGCGCAAAGGCTGCAGCGACAGGTCTTGGTAAGCCCGCAAAAAACTGGTGGTCTCGCCCAGGTGCACCCATCGGATCAGCTCCGGATCGTTGGCCACATAGGGCGTGCCATCGGGCAGCGTGCCGCGAATGTGTGCGTGGATGCGGTTGACCCGCTCGATGGTTTGCAAGGCCGCCGCCGTGCCGCCATAGGTGGTGGTGGCCACAAACAGGGCGGTGCGCCCCAAGCGCGCCTGCAGCTGGGTGCGAAAACTGGAGTGGTCCCACACGGCGGCCAACGCCCGGGGGTGCAAGGCCTGCAGCACCAGCGAAGACAAGCCCCCGGTCATCATGGCCACAAAGTGGGCGTGCACCTGCCAGGCGGCCGAATCGGGGCCGAACAGGCCAGGGTCGCCTGCGGGTTGCAAAAAGTCGCGTGCATCGCCCGTGGCCCCGGTCATGGCCCGCACGCGCTGACCCAGTTGGTCCTTGATCTGCGCTTCCAGGTGCGTTTGCAGCTGTGTGTGCAAAGGGGATTGAAAAAATGAAAAACTGGCCATGGCCTGCAGGTTTTGAAAAACCCCCAGTGTGGGTCAGCCGGCGCAGTCTTGCTTGGCCAAGGGCAATGACATGGGCCGCTGCACCTGCACGCGGTGGCCCTGCTCGAATCCCTTGGGCTCAAGGTCGGCTGGGTTCGATCCGTTTCAGGTCAAAGCCACGGTCGAGCAGTTTGCCCAACAGATCTTGGTAAGTGGCCGCAGGCATTTGCGGCGTGCGCGCCAAGATCCACAAATACTCGCGTTTCGGCTCGCTCACCACCACCCATTGGTAGTCCGGGTCCAGATCGATGATCCAGTAATCGCCCCAGACCAACGGAATGAACGACAACCATTCAGGGGCAAAGCGCACTTTGAGCCGAGGAGAGTTGGGCCCGCCGATTTGGCGTGCCGCACCCAGTGCCTCGGTCCATTCGCCCTTGTCGGTTTTGCAGCGGTTGAGCACCTGCACCCGGCCGTCGGCTTGCAGCGTGTAGGTGGCCTGCGTGCTGCTGGCGCATTTTCTCTGAAACCAGTTCGGGTATTTGGCGATCTCGTGCCAGGTGCCCATGTAGCGCAGCACATCCACCGAGGGCACGGATTGCAAAGGCGCGGTTTCGGCATGCGCTGGGGCGATGGCCGTGAAGGCGATCAGTGCCAGAGCCAGCCATCCTGCAACCAAGCGGGTCAGAGCAGAAAGAAGGGCTGGGACGGCCCCTCGGCGTGGCGCGTTCATAGACCGGGTTATGGGGTTCATAGTGGGGTTGTCCTGTAGGCGGATACAGGGGGCGTCTGGGCCACTGCAACGATCTGGCCACAGCGCCCCTGCACCGAGTCTGTCTGTTACACCACGATCGGGTTCATCGCACCGTCCATGCTCATGCAAATGCCGGTGACATAACTGGCTTTGGGCGAAGCCAAAAACAGCACGACGTGGGCTATTTCTTCGGGCTCGGCCATGCGGCCCAAGGGAATTTTGGCGACCGCTTGTGCCATGGCTTCATCGGTGTCGATCCCTTTGATCCGCGCATCGGCCACCATGCCTTCTTGCAGGCGATCGGTCAGGGTCAGGCCGGGGTTGACCGCATTCACCCGAATGCCCTGTGGCCCATAAGCCGCGGCCATACCCGCGCTCACCAGCATCAAGGCCGCGTTGGCAGCACCGCCGGGCAGGTGGATGGGGCTGGCCACTTTGCCGCCATTGCCCACGATGTTCACCACCGTGCCCTGGCCGCGCGCAGCCATGCGCTGGATGGTGGGGGTGAGCATGTGGATGGTGGTGAAATATTTGGCCTGCATCGCGTCGGCAAAGGCCTCGGGCGTGAGCTCGGGTGCGGGCGTGCGCTTGGCCGCACCCGCCGAGTTGACCAACACGTCAACCGGGCCGAACGCGGCTTCGGCCGAGTTCAGCGCCGTCAGGGCATGCGCCGCATCGCGCAAATTGGCCGCCACCGTGTGGATGCGGTCGGCCGGAAAGTGGACGTGCAGTTTTTGCAGGGCATTGTTCAGGTTGGCCGCGTCACGCGAGACCAGCGTGACCCTTGCGCCCTCTTCCAGAAAGGCGTGAGCGCAAGCCAGGCCAATGCCTTTGCTGCCGCCGGTGATCAAAACATGCTTGTCGCTTAGGTGCAGATTCATGGGGGACTCTTCTGATGAAATGACAAATTGAATGCTGTGATTTAAACACCCTTCTTTTTTCTTTGCCCCATGAACTCAAAAACCTCTGCCTTGCGTGCGCGTTTGAACCAGCCGGGTCTGGTGGTGGCGCCCGGTGTGTTCGACATGGTCTCGCTGCGCTTGGCCGACAGTTTTGGCTTTGATGCGCTGTACATGACCGGCTACGGCACCGTGGCTTCGCACATGGGCCTGCCCGATGCGGGCCTGGCCACCTACAGCGACATGGTCGGCCGCGTCACCGCCATGGCGGGCATGGCCCGCACACCGCTGATTGCCGATGCCGACACCGGCTACGGCGGCTTGCTCAACATGCGCCACACCATCCGGGGTTACGAAGCCGCAGGCGCTTGCGCTATCCAGCTTGAAGACCAGGAGTTCCCAAAAAAATGCGGCCACACCCCTGGCCGCCGCGTGATCCCCATGGCCGACATGGTGCGCAAGATCCAGGTGGCTGTTGATTCGCGTGAGTCCAAAGACTTCTTGATCATCGCCCGCACCGACGCCCGCACCACGCTGGGGCTGGATGAAGCGCTGCGCCGGGCCGAGGCCTATGCCAAGGCGGGGGCCGACATTTTGTTTGTGGAGTCGCCCGAGTCCGAAGAAGAAATGCGCCGCATTGGCCAAAGCTTTGACCTGCCGCTGGTGGCCAACATGGTCGAGAAAGGCCGCACCCCCGTCCTGACGAAGCCAGAGCTTGAAGCGCTGGGTTACAAGATCGCGATCTTCCCTGTCACCGCCTTGCTGGCCGGAGTGCAGGCCATGACGCAGGTGTACCAGCAGTTCAAGGACACAGGCTCGTCGGCCAAGGGCAGCACGCCGCTCTATGACTTTGCCGATCTGACCCGCCTCATGGGTTTTGAAGACGTGTGGGCTTTTGAAAAGCGCTACGCCGAGACCGATTGATTCACCCCTGAAACCACTTGGAGACAACGATGACCAAAAAGACCACAACACACCGCCGCCAATGGCTCAAAACCACTTTGAACGCCGCAGTGATGGCGGCGGCTTTCGGCGGTCTGGCCATGAGTGCCAGCACGGCCGCTGCGCAAGCCGCCTACCCTGCCAAACTGATCCGCCTGGTGGTGCCCTTTGCCCCCGGCGGCGTGACCGACACCAGCGGCCGATTGATCGCAGAGCAGTTGTCCAAGCGCTTGGGCCAGCAGGTGATCGTGGAAAACAAGCCCGGGGCCTCGGGGAACATCGGCACACAAATGGTGGCCGCCGCAGCACCCGATGGCTACACCCTGCTCTTGGGCTTTGACGGCACCATGGTGATCAACCCCCATGTGTTTCCCAAAGTGGGTTTTGACACCGCCAAAGACTTCGCGCCGATCGGCAAGATTGGCGACGCGATTTTGATTTTGGTGTCGCACCCCGGCGTGCCGGCCAAGACACTGCAGCAAGTCATCGCCCTGTCCAAAACACAATCGGGCGGCTTGTCGTATGGCACATCGGGCACGGGCGGCACGCCACACATCGCCGGTGAATTGCTCAAGCAGCGCACCGGTGCCAACCTCACCCACATCCCCTACAAAGGCGGCGGTCAGGCCATGATCGATGTGATGGGCGGCTCCATCCCGCTGGTGTATACCGCCGTGGCGGGTGCCATTCAACACGTCAAGTCGGGCAAGTTGCATGCGGTGGCGGTGTCCAGCGCGCAACGCGCCCCGTCCATGCCCGATGTGCCCACTTTCATTGAAAGCGGCGTGACCGATTTCGACATCAACTCCTGGGTGGGCTTGCTGGCCCCCGCCAAAACGCCCCAGGCGATTGTGGACAAGCTCAACACCGAGCTGAACGCGGTGCTGAACGACCCGGCCGTGCGCGAGCGCCTGAACACCCTGGGCATCAGCGCCAGCCCTGGTGGCCCTGAGCGCTTTGGCCGCGACATGGCGCGTGACCTGTCGCGCTACGCGGCGGTGGTCAAAGCGGCGGGCATCAAGGCGGAGTGATTCAGCCCTGCAGCCCTTTGACCAAGGGCTGCGCCAGCCGCTCGCCTTCTTGCACCCAAAAGGCCGGGTCGGCTTTGCGGATGCGGCCGATGGCGTTGTCCATGTGCGCGGCGGCGGCTTGCCGGGCCTGCACAGGATCACCGGCCCGCACGGCCTGCAAGATGGCCTGGTGCTCGTTGCGCACAGCGGCGGCAAAGTCGCCACGCCGGGCCTCGTTGGCCCGGGTGACCTGGGTGGCCCCATGCAGGAACTGGCTCAGGTAGCCCAGGGTCTGAATCAAAAAAGGGTTGTGCGTGGCCTCGGCAATCGCCCGGTGGAAATGCACATCTTCGGCCACACCATCGCCGCCCGACTGGACGGCCTGCTCCAGCGCCTGGACCGCTTGTTCGATGGCCAGCAGGTCGCGGGCACTGCGCCGCTCGGCCGCCAGCGCCGCCACCTCGGCCTCCAAGGCGCGGCGCACCTCCACCATCTGAATCACGGCCTCTTGCGAAGCGGCTTGCCGGGCTTCGAACTGCAGCGGCGCAAAGGGCAGTTGCTGTCTGACAAACACCCCGCTGCCTTGGCGCGAGTCCACCAGACCCAGCGATTTGAGGCGCGACACCGCCTCGCGCACGACGGTGCGGCTGACGCCGAATTGCTCAACCAAGCGCGCCTCGGTGGGCAGTTTGTCGCCCGGCACCAGACGGCCTTGCGTGATCTCGGCGCTCAATTGCTCGGCCACCTGATCGGACAGGCGTGCGCCACTGGAGACGGGGGTGAAGTGCGGGCTCATGGAGTTGTCATACAAAAAAACAAATCTGAGCATAACGGGCCGCGCAGCGGGGTGCTGTCAAACAGGTGTCGTTGGGTGTTTTAAAATTACGTTTAGGTAAATTGATTTATCAATGGTAAATTACGGCCTGGGCACCGAAGGGTGCTTTTTGACCATTCTGGAGCTCGCACATGGGTGCTTACGTGAACCCGATTTATCCGTACAAGTCGCCCGCCGACTTGATGTCCACGCCGCCGCAACGCAAACCGTTGATCGTCATTGGCGCGGGGCCTGTGGGCTTGGCTGCAGCCATTGATGCCCGTTTGCAGGGGCTTGAGGTGCTGGTGCTCGACGACGACAAGACCGTGTCGGTCGGCTCGCGGGCGGTGTGCTACGCCAAGCGTTCGCTCGAAATTCTGGACCGCCTGGGCATTGCCGACGAGGCCTGCGGCTTGGGCGTGAGCTGGAACATCGGGCGCACCTTCCTCGAAGAAGACGAGGTCTACCAGTTCAACCTGGTGCCCGACGCCGGCCACAAGCGCCCCGGCATGATCAACTTGCAGCAATACCATGTGGAGGAAATGCTGATCGCCCGAGCGCTGGAGCTGGGTGCCGACATCCGCTGGCAGCACAAAGTCACTGCGGTCACGCCCCACGATGCGCACGCCACCCTGACAGTTGAAACGCCTGAGGGCACGTTTGACATCGAAGCCGACTGGCTGGTGGTGGCCGATGGCGCACGCAGCCCGATCCGCCGCCATCTGGGACTGGACATCGAAGGCCGTGTGTTCCAGGACCGCTTTTTGATCGCCGACGTGATCATGAAAGCCGACTACCCCGCCGAGCGCTGGTTCTGGTTTGACCCACCCTTTCACCCCAACCAAAGCGTGCTGCTGCACAAGCAGAGCAACAACGTCTGGCGCATCGATTTTCAGCTGGGCTGGGACGCCGACCCCGAAGAAGAAAAGAAGCCCGAAAAAGTCATCCCGCGCCTGAAAGCCATGTTGGGCGATGAACGTCCGTTTGAGCTGGAGTGGGTCAGCATCTACACCTTCCAATGCCGCCGCATGACCGACTTCCGCCATGGCCGCGTGCTGTTCGCAGGGGACGCGGCGCACCAGGTCTCACCCTTTGGCGCACGCGGGGCCAACTCAGGTTTTCAGGATGCGGACGATTTGATGTGGAAGTTGGCGCTGGTCATCAAGGGCCAGGCCAGCGAGAAGTTGCTCGACACCTACGCGCACGACCGCCAGTTTGCCGCCGACGAAAACATCATGAACTCGACGCGCTCGACCGACTTCATCACGCCCAAGAGCCGCACCAGCAAGACCTTTCGCAACCAGGTGCTGGCGCTGGCCAAGCACCACCCGTTTGCGCGCAAGCTGGTCAACTCGGGCCGCTTGTCGGTGCCCTCTTTCTTGACTGGTTCGGTGCTCAACACGCCCGATGTCGACGCGTTTGAAGGCAACATGGTGCCCGGCGCACCGATGGACGATGCGCCTGTGCAGGTGAATGGCCAAGATGCTTGGTTGCTCAACCAGGTGGGCAAAGGGTTTCAAGTGATGTTGTTTGCCGATGCGCCGCCTTCGCCCGAGGTCCTGGCACAACTGGCATCTTGTAGGAGCGCACCCCCGTGCGCGAATGAGCCTGTCCAAGTCACCCCCCTCATCGTCACATCCAGCCCCCTGAACATCCCCGGCATGACCGTGGTTGTCGACACCCAAGGCCTGGTGGCCAAGCGCTACGACGCCCAGCCCGGCACCTCTTACCTGCTGCGCCCCGACCAGCATGTGCTGGCGCGCTGGCGCAGCCTGGACAGCGCCCAGCTGCAAGCGGCCCTGGCCCGTGCCTTGGGGCAAGTGGGCGAACTGGCCTGAATGGAAGAGAGAACAGACATGCCCACCGACACACCGACCACCTTGAACACCGCGCCCAATTTCCATGAAGCAGGTCGCCGCTTCTTCCGCGATTTTTCGCCCGGCGACGAGTTTTATGAACACCTGATCAACGCCCACAACGGTCTGAGCGACGAACAAAGCGAAGCATTCAACGCCCGATTGATCCTGCTGCTGGCCAACCACATTGGCGACTTGCGCGTGCTGCGCGAGGCACTGCAGGCCGCCCGCCAAATCGACTGAGCTCACCGACAAGCCACAACGAACACCGGAGACCCCCATGAAAATCGACCGCATTCACCACGCCGCCTACCGCTGCAAAGACGCCAAAGCCACCGTCGAGTGGTACGTGAAAAACCTGAACATGGATTTCGTGCTGGCCATCGCCGAAGACCTGGTGCCCTCCACCAAGGCCCCTGATCCTTACATGCATGTGTTCTTGGACGCGGGTGGCGGCAACGTGCTGGCCTTTTTTGAACTGCCCAACTCACCCGAGATGGGCCGTGACGAAAACACCCCCGCCTGGGTGCAGCACATTGCCTTCAAGGTGGGTAGCCTGCAAGCGCTCGAAGACGCCAAGGCCCGACTGCAAGCCAACGGCGTCGAGGTGTTGGGCCCCACCAACCACACCATTTTCAAGAGCATCTACTTCTTTGACCCGAACGGCCACCGCCTGGAACTGGCCACCGACGTGGGCACGCCCGAGATGTACGCCCAGCTCGACGCGTGCAAATGGGACATGCTCAACGAGTGGGCGCAAACCAAACGCGCCCCCAAACACGCGGCCTGGATGCACGAGACCGAACTGCAAAGTTGAAGGCACTCAAGGCCTCCTGTCGCGGCGCAAGCCCCACTGCGCGACCGCCCCGACCAACGAAAAGCCCAGCATCATCCAACCCAAGTTCACCGCGCCTTCGTGCGGCACCAAGCCCACCAGGTAGCCGGCGCTGGCCCCGGTGAGTTGCTGCATCAGGCCCGCCACCGCAGCGGCTGCGCCTGCCAGCGCGGGCACCACGCCCACCGTGCCCGCCAGCGTAGGTGGGTTCAGCAGGCCATGACCCAAACCCAAAAGCAACAAGGGCAGGGCCACGGCCAGCGCCGTCTGCACGCCACCCAAGCCCAGCGCCAGCATCACCACCAAGCCGCCCAGCGTCAGCACCTGGCCCCAGGCCATGACGCGCGATTCGCCTGCTTGCGCGATGAGGCGCGAGGTCATGAAGTTGCCCAAAATGTAGGAAACAGGCACAGCCATGATGAACCAGCCAATGCCGTCGGGCCCGATGCCGTAACCCTTGAGCACGATGGGTGCGCCTGCCAGGAAAGCGTAAAACGTGGCGGTGGTGGCCGCCAGGATGGCGACGTAAAGCAAAAAGCGCGGCTCGCGCAGCAAGCGCGCATAGGCGCTGAGCATGGCCCTTAGCCAGTGGCCCGTTGCAGGCGCGGTTTGGGCCCCACGCGGCAAGCCCAGCCACGCTGCCACCAAGAGCACCACGGCCAACACGGCCAGCATCACAAAGTTGGTTTGCCAACCAAAGCGCACATGCATCTGCCCGCCGATCAGGGTGGCCAGGGGCGGGCACATGCCCAGCGCCATGCCGATGTAGGCCATGACCCGCGTGCGCTGCGGACCAGTGAACAGGTCTTGCACCATGGAGCGGCTGACCACCATGCTGGCGGCGCAGCCCGCGCCTTGCAGCACACGGGCGGCAATCAGTGTGGTGATGTCGTTGGCCAGCGCGGCCATGACCGAAGCCAACCCCGCCACCACCAGCCCCAGCATCAGGATGGGCTTGCGCCCATACCGATCCGACAAGGGGCCGTACACCAGTTGCAAAGCCCCGTAGGCCACCACGTAGCCGCTGAAGGTCAGCTGCACATCGGCTTGGGGGGTGTCAAAAATCGCGCCCCACTCTTGCATGGAGGGCAGGCACAGCGTCATGGCCAGCAGGCCAAAGGCGATTTGTGCCAACACGTTGGCGATCAGCCAGGGGCTGTGGGCGGCCGTTTCCTGGGTCCCAGGCGCGCTGGCCATGTCAGCCGCGCTGCAACTTGTAGACCGCCGTGCCCGCCATCAGGTTAGGACACAGACGCACTTCTTGACCGTTTTGCAGGCCAAAGGCATCCACCACACGCAGCCCGTTTTTACGCGCCAAGTCGCCAAAGTCAGCGTAAGTGCCCACGCGGATATTGGGCGTGTCGTACCACTGGTAGGGCAGGCGCTTGGTCACCGGCATGCGGCCTTGCAACACGCTCAAGCGGTTGAACCAATGCGCAAAATTGGGGAAGGCCACGATACCCACACGGCCCACGCGCACCGTCTCGCGCAGCATGGTCTCGGCGTTGCGCAGGTGTTGCAGCGTGTCGATCTGCAGCACCACGTCAAACGACTGGTCGGCAAACAGGCTCAGGCCTTCGTCCAGGTTCAGCTGAATCACGTTCACGCCGCGCTGCACGCAGGCGTGCACATTGGTGTCGTCCAGCTCCACGCCGTAACCGGTACAGCCCTTGTGTTGCTGCAGATAGGCCAACAAAGCGCCATCGCCGCAACCCAAATCGAGCACGCGGGCGCCTTGCGGCACCAGGCGGGCCATGGCTTGCATGATCAAGGGGTCGCTCATGCCGCACCTCCTTCGTTCAAAGTCTGCGCCATGTTGTCAAAGTAAGAACGCACCACGTTCATGTAGCGGGGGTCTTCCAGCAAGAAGGCATCATGCCCGTGCGGTGCATCGATTTCGGCATAGCTCACGTCGCGGCGGTTGTCGAGCAAGGCCTTGACCATCTCGCGGCTGCGGGCGGGCGAGAAGCGCCAATCGGTGGAAAAGCTGACCAGCAAAAATTTGCAACTGGCGCGGGCCAGCGCTTTGGACAGGTCGCCGCCGAAGGCGCGGGCCGGGTCAAAGTAATCGAGCGCCCGGGTGATCAGCAAATAGGTGTTGGCGTCGAAGTATTCGCTGAACTTGTCGCCTTGGTAGCGCAGGTAGCTTTCAATCTGAAACTCGACGTCTTGCGTAGAGTATTTGTAGCCGGTGGCGTTGTGGGTGACGGCCTCGCGCAGCTCTCGGCCAAACTTTTCGTTCATCACGTCGTCGCTCAGGTACGTGATGTGGCCAATCATGCGGGCAATGCGCAAGCCGCGCTTGGGCACCACGCCTTGCGCATAAAAGTGCCCGTTGTGAAAGTCCGGGTCGGTCACGATGGCGCGGCGGGCCACTTCGTTGAAGGCGATGTTTTCGGCGTTCAGGTTGGGCGCACTGGCCACCACCACCGCATGCTTCACGCGCTCGGGGTATTGCAGCGTCCAAGACAGCGCCTGCATGCCGCCAAGACTTCCGCCCATCACGGCGGCCAGTTGATCAATGCCCAGCGCGTCCAGCAAGCGCGCTTGTGCGTTGACCCAGTCTTCCACCGTGACCACCGGGAAGTCGGCGCCATAGACGCGGCCGGTGTCGGGGTTCTCATGCATGGGGCCCGTCGAGCCAAAGCAAGAACCCAGGTTGTTCACGCCGATGACAAAAAATCGGTCGGTGTCGAGCGATTTGCCGGGGCCGATCATGTTGTCCCACCAGCCCAGGTTTTTGGGTTGGTCGGCGTACACTCCCGCCACATGGTGTGAGGCGTTCAGCGCGTGACAGATCAGCACCGCGTTGGACTTGTCGGCATTGAGCGTGCCGTAGGTTTCGTAGCTCAGCGAATAGCCACGGATGGACGCGCCGCTTTGCAAAGGCAAAGGGGCTTCAAACAGCATGCTTTGGGACTCGGCGATCATCATCGAATGTGTTCTGGTGTTCAAAAAACAAAACCCGGCTTCGCACTCAGCTGGGCCGGGTTTCTGTGAGATGAAACACACGCCATTTAGCTGAATTTCGAAACCCGTAAGGTTCCGGCGCCCGCAATCGGGTTCAAATCGGCGCATGGGGCGAGTATAAGGGCGATGAAACCCAAGGCTGGGCAAGCGCCAGCAAGGCCAGCATCCGGGTCAATGGACTGCTCAGCTGCCCCAGCCCGACAACGCGATCACGCCGAGCACGGCAAAAATACCCGCCGAGATCAGGTGCACCAGGCGCAGCGGCACACGTTGGGTGATGGCGTCGCCCAGCCACACCACCGGGGCGTTGGCCAGCATCATGCCCAGGGTGGTGCCGGCCACCACGGCAAACCAGGCGTTGTATTGCGCCGCCAGCATCACGGTGGCGATTTGGGTTTTGTCGCCCATCTCGGCCAAAAAGAACGCCACCACCGTGGTCAAAAAGACCCCCATGCGCGGTGCGCTGTCGCCTTCTTCGTCGTCCAGCTTATCGGGAATCAGCATCCACACCGCCATGGCGATGAAGGACGCGCCCAGCACCCAGCGCAGCACGTCGGGGCCCATCACGGTGGTGACCCAGCTGCCCACGGCACCGGCCAGGCCATGGTTGGCCAGCGTGGCCACCAAAATCCCCAACACGATGGGCCAGGGCTTGCGAAAACGGGCGGCCAGCACGAGTGACAAAAGCTGGGTTTTGTCACCCATTTCGGCCAGTGCCACGATGCCGGTCGAGACGAAGAATGCTTCCATGGG
>NZ_JBILQU010000133.1:0-5958 GCF_044373035.1 Limnohabitans sp.
GCATTGCCAAAACTGGCCATCAAACCAAATGGTGCCAAGCAGTCGAGCGACTTGTCCCAGGTGTCTTTGCCCACCGAGTCGTACACCACTTTGACGCCTTTGCCACCGGTGATCTCTTTGACCTTGGCCTGGAAATCTTCGGTGGAGTAGTTGATGCAAAACTCGGCACCGTTGGCCAGCGCCAAAGCGCACTTGGCATCGCTGCCGGCAGTGCCAATCAAGCGCAGGCCCAGGGCCTTGGCCCACTGGCAAGCAATCAGGCCCACGCCACCCGCCGCAGCGTGGAACAGCACAAAGTCACCGGCCTTCAGGCCCCCCTGGGGCTGCGTGCGCTTGAGCAGGTACTGCGCCGTCAAACCCTTGAGCATCATGGCCGCGCCAGTTTCGAAAGAGATCGCATCGGGCAGCTTGCACACGCACTTGGCGGGCATCACGCGCACTTCGCAGTAGCTGCCGGGCGGTTGGCTGGCGTACGCTGCGCGGTCACCCACCTTCAGGTGCGTCACGCCCTCGCCCACGGCTTCGACCACGCCCGAGGCTTCCATGCCCAACTTGAGCGGCATGGGCAGCGCATACAGGCCGCTGCGCTGGTACACGTCAATGAAATTCAGGCCGATGGCCTTGTGGCGGATGCGGATCTCGCCGGGGCCAGGTTCGCCGACCGTCACGTCAACGAGCTTCATGACTTCGGGACCACCGTTCTGGTCAATCTGGACTGCAAGGCTCATGGGAAATCTCCTGTGGGTGTCGTAATTAACAACCTGCCACTTTGCCACGATTCGTGTCTCCCAGCCGGGAACAGGGACGGTGGCGGGACAGTTCGGCGACAGCGGGAAAACCCGAATGCCGCTACATTGCCGCATGACCCAAAAACTTTCGCCCGTGACTGCCTTGCTGCTGACGGTCCCCCCTTTGCTGTGGGCGGGCAATGCCGTGGTGGGCCGTCTGGTCAGCGATTGGGTGCCGCCCATCACGCTCAACTTTTTACGTTGGGCTGTGGCCCTGTTCATCTTGCTGCCCTTGGCGTCGTGGGTTCTGCGGCGCAGCAGCGGAATGTGGCAGCACTGGCGGCGTTTTGCCCTGCTCAGTTTGCTGGGCGTGGGTTGTTACAACGCGCTGCAATACCTGGCGCTGCAAACCTCCACCCCGCTGAATGTGACCTTGGTGGCCGCCAGTGGGCCGGTGTGGATGCTGGGCATTGGGGCGCTGTTTTTTCAGGTGCCGGTGCGGCGGGCCCAAGTCTATGGGGCCATGCTGTCCATATTGGGCGTGCTGGTGGTGTTGTCGCGGGGCGACTGGGCGCAGCTCATGGCGGTGCGTTTGGTGGTGGGCGATTTGTTCATCTTGCTGGCCACGGCCTGCTGGTCCTGGTACAGCTGGCTGCTCACCCGCAAGGACGAACCCGAAGCCATCCGCAACGACTGGGCGGCCTTTTTGCTCGCACAGGTGGTGTTCGGTCTGGCTTGGTCGGGCTTGTTTGCGGGCCTGGAATGGGGTTTGACCGATGCGCACATCACCTGGGGCTGGCCCCTGATCGCTGCGCTGGCCTTTGTGGCCGTGGGCCCGGCCGTGCTGGCCTACCGCTGCTGGGGATTGGGCATCCAGAAGGCAGGGCCTGCAGTGGCCGGCTTTTTTGCCAACCTCACGCCGCTGTTTGCGGCCATCTTGTCAGCGGCGTTTTTGGGCGAACTGCCGCACCTGTACCACATGACCGCGTTTGCGCTGATTGTGGGTGGGATCGTGGTGTCTGCCAGGCCATAAGGCACAAGAGGTGCGCGCAGCGGCGACGGAACACTGGTCGCGACCAACAAGGGGAACCGATGGTTTTTTGTGTACGGATTCGAAAAAAATGACCGTGCCAATCTATCGGATGATGAATTGGAAGCATTGAAAGACTTGGCCGAGCAGTTATTGGCGAGGACTGGCAAACAACTGGCTGAGGCCTTGAATGATGGAACTTTAAGTGAGGGATGCCATGACCACCAAATCTAAGGCCGAGAGCCAAATTTTTGAAGCAGTCCACGAAACAGTCCGTGATCTTCATCGCCTTGGCTTCATTGATAAACGCAAAATGCGCAAATTTGACGTGCTTTGTCTGGATCCCATCCCCGCATACGACAGTGAAAAAATTCGAGCTCTGAGGGATCATCTTCAGTTGAGCCAAGCTGTTTTGACTTCGGTGTTGAACACCAGTATTTCGACCGTGCGAAAGTGGGAGATTGGCGACAAACACCCAAGCGGCCCCTCGCTGAAGTTGCTTAACCTGCTTGATCGCAAAGGCTTGGAAGCACTGATTTGATGGGTTGGGATGAAATAAACGAGAGGGGAATTTGGGGCTGAAGGCCCCAACGCGGTCACTGCGCTGACGCTTTCAAATTGAGAAGCCGTGACAACCGATCAGAAATTGCCCCATTCATAGAAATTTTGGATATCCCAGGCGGTGTCTTTGTTTTTTCCTTCAAAATAACAGGAGTGACGCTTTATTGAATGTTTCTCAGCAGTGGCTTTGCGGCGTTTGAATGGGCGAGCTGAACTGATGACAAAAACGCGGGCTGAAACATGAGCAAACAACACAAAATCGTCATCGTGGGTGGCGGCGCTGGGGGACTGGAACTCGCAACCCGACTGGGACATGCCTATGGCAAAAACCAGCGTGCGCTGGTCACCTTGGTCGACAAAAACCGCACACACATTTGGAAGCCCAAGCTGCATGAAATCGCCTCGGGCAGCATGGACCTGGGCGACCACGAAGTCGATTACATGGCCCAAGCCCATTGGCATCACTTCACTTTTCGCATTGGTGAGCTCGCGGGACTTGACCGGTCTCATAAAACCATTGAGCTTGCGCCTTATTTGGACGAGGATGGCGTCGCCGTCACACCCACACAGCGCATCAGCTACGACACGCTGGTGATTTGCATCGGCAGCTTGAGCAACGACTTTGGCACCCGGGGCGTCAAAGCGTACGCGCTGAAGTTGGAAACACAACACGACGCCAAGTCATTCCATTCCAAGATGGTGAATGCGTGTATCCGCGCACACAACCAATTGGAGGTCATCCACAAACGTCAATTGCATGTGGCCATCATCGGCGCGGGTGCCACGGGCGTCGAGTTGGCCGCAGAGCTGCACCGCACCACGCGCGAGGTGGTGGCGTTTGGCTTGGACCGCATCGACGTGGACAAGGACATCAAAGTCAGCTTGATCGAGGCGGCTGACCGTATATTGCCTGCTTTACAGCCACGCATGTCCCAAGCCACAGAGAAACTCCTCTCCCATCTGGGTGTCCAAGTCCTCACCAACTCCAAGGTGATGGAGGTCACACCCACCGGCATTCGCTTGGCCGATGGACGCGAGATCGAATCTGAGCTGGTGGTGTGGGCAGCAGGCGTGAAAGCACCTGATTTCTTGAAAGACTTCAGCGGTCTTGAAACCAACCGCATCAACCAGTTGGTCGTTTTCGATACGCTGCAAACCACGCGCGACCCCGATGTTTTTGCGTTGGGTGACTGCGCTGCTTGCCCCTGTTCAGATGCCGATGGCGGCCAGGCTGGCTTTGTGCCCCCGCGTGCGCAAGCAGCGCATCAGCAGGCCACGCACATGTTTCAGCAAATCAAACGCCGCATGGCCCGTCAGCCTCTGAAAGCCTACCGCTACAGAGACTTTGGCTCATTGGTGTCGCTGGGCAAGTTCACAACGATAGGCAACATGATGGGCGGCTTGACAGGCAAGAGTCTGATGATCGAAGGCTACTTTGCCAAGCTCATGTACCTGTCTTTGTACAAATTGCATGAGCTGGCCATTCACGGCCTCATCAAAACCACACTCTTTACCCTGTCGCGTTTGATCACCAAACAAACCAACCCGACAGTGAAGCTGCATTGAGCCCCCCTGCCCAGCGTCAATACGTGCCCGGATAAGACCCGCCATCGACCAACACGTTTTGGCCGGTCATGTCAGCCGCATGTTGGCTGCAACGACTGGGCTGCTTTCTTGCTCGCGCAAGTGGTGTTCGGTCTGGCCTGGTCGGGGCTGTTTGCGGGCATGGAATGGGGCCTGACGGACGCACAGATCACTTGAGGCTGGCCGCTGGCATGTGCCCTGGCTTTGTGGCCGTGGGCCCGGCCGTGCTGGCCTACCGCTGTTGTGGCCTGGGCGTTCAGCAGGCAGGCCTGGCAGTCGCGGGCTTTTTTGCCAACCTCACACCACCCTTTGCGGCCAGCTTTTCAGCCGCCTTTTTGGGCGAGTTGCCGCAGCTGTTTCACGCACTGGCCTTTGCGCTGATGATTGGCGGGATTTGGGTGTCCTCAAGGCGCTGAATAGCCCAAGCCCGCTTGCGCCTGCACCCACTGCACAAAGGCCAATGTGGCACCGCGTGCGCGGTCGGTGTGGCGCACGCTCATGAAATGCACCGGGCGCACCAAGGCGGGCCAACAGTCTGCGCCCAAGACTACCAACTCGCCACGCTCGATCTCGCGGGCGGCCAGTCGCGTGCTCTCCAGCGCCACCCCCATGCCGTCGACAGCCGCCGCAATCGCCATGGCCGCACGGTCAAAAGACGGCCGGGGACGCACTGGCATCGACATGTCGTGAAAAGCAAACCACTGCGGCCAGCCCACGGGGCTCAGCTGCGAATCGATCAAAGGCCAACGGGCCAACAGTTGCTCAGGCGGCTCGTCGATTTGCAGCAGGTTCGGGGCCACCAGAGGCGCGATGTGCTCATCGCCCAAGGCGCAAACATCGAGCCCGGCGCTGTGGCGTGGTGGGCCATAGGAGATCGTGACATCGATTTCGCGCTGCGCCCCCAAATCCAGCGGCTCGGCCCCCGTGGTCAAACGGATGTTGACCGTCGGGTGCAGCGCCAGGAAGCCCGGCAATCGCGGGCCCAACCACTTGAGCGCCAGACTGGGCGCACAGTGCACCGCCAGCACCTGGTCCTGCGTGGGCAACTGCACCTCAGCGCAACTGGCTTCAAGGGCGCCAAACAAACGGTCTAAGCTTTCAAACAGGCGCTGCCCCTCCCGCGTGGTCTGCACCTGACGATGGCGGCGCTCAAACAGCGCCCGCCCAAAGTACTTTTCCAAGTCGCGAATCTGGTGGCTGATGGCCGAAGCGGTCAGGTGCAGCTCTTGCGCGGCCAAGGCAAAGCTCTGCAGGCGCGCAGCCGCCTCGAAGGTGCGCAAGCGGGCTAAAGGTGGAAGATTTCTCATGCGAATGATTTTCAGATGAATTGAGCTCATGTTTCCATGAGCATTCACCGTTTGTCAAGGCACACCAATCGGGCGAATATCTGGTTTTCTACCCATTTAGCGTTTCAGGACTGCCCGTGACCACCAACCAATTTTTGCCCTCAGAGCACCGCTTTGATCCGCTGACCGACCCCAAGGTGTCGATTTACCAACCCGATCAAGCCGGTTTGCTGTTCCCGGGCATCCCCAGTTTTGACAACCATGCCCAGCACCTCCAGTACCTCAAAGAGCGCCTGGCCGGGGCTTGCCGGGCCTTTGCCCGCGCCGGGCTGGACTACGGCTTTGCCGGGCACCTGACCATCCGCGACCCCGAGCGCCCTCACCTGTACTGGACCAACCCCATGGCGGTGCACTTTGCGCAGGTCAAAGTGTCCAACCTGATCTTGGTGGACCACCAGGGCCAGGTGATTGAGGGCGACTATGCGGTCAACCGCGCCGGGTTTGTGCTGCACGCCGCCGTGCACGAGGCGCACCCCGACATCCTGGCCATGTGCCACGCCCACACGGTGTACGGCACAGCCTTCGCGTCACTGGGCCAGCCTTTGCTGCCCATCTCGCAAGACGCGGCCGCCTTCTTTGAAGACCATGTGGTCATTGGCGACGAAGCCGGACAAGTGGCGGTCGAAGTCCAGGCGGGCCTGAAAGTGGCCGATTGGTTCAAGGGCGTCAAAGCCGCCATCCACCAAAACCATGGCCTGTTCACCGCCAG
>NZ_JBILQU010000038.1:0-25469 GCF_044373035.1 Limnohabitans sp.
AGGAGCGCACCCCGTGCGCGATGGGCGTGGCACACGCCCGTTTGAACAGCCGCGTCAGTGCTGGTGCCCTGCCAAGGCGCTGACGATGAGCACCATGCCCATGCCCATGCCTAGCCAAAGAATTTGGGCAGCCGTCTCGCGTGCGGACAGCCGCTTTTGCAACTGCGGGATCAAATCGGCCAAGGCCACATAGACAAAGCTGCTGCTGGCCACCACCAGGAAATATGGCAGCCAGTCGCGCAGGGCGTCGACCAGCACATAGCCCACTGCCCCGCCCAAAGCGGTGATGGCCCCGGCCATCGACACCTTGACGATGGCCGCTTGGCGGCTGCCGCTGCCTTGGCGCAACACGGCCAAGTCGCCCATGTGGTGGGGCACCTCGTGCGCCAAAACGGCCAGTGCCGCGATCACGCCCAGGCGCATGTCGGCGATGAAGGCCGAGGCGATCAGGATGCCGTCGCCAAAGCAATGCACGCTGTCGCCCGCCAGCACGGCCCATTGACCGCTCAATTTCTCTTCGGCATGGTGAGCATGTGGTTGGCCGTGCGCTTCGTGGCCATGGCTGGAGGCCTGCGCATCACCATGCCCATGCCCATGCCCATGGTGGCCGTGGCCGTGGCCGTGGTCGTGGCCATGTTCGTGCCCGTGATGCCACAGCTCAGCCTTATCGAGCAAAAAGAAAAACACCAGACCGATCAGCAGGGTCAGAAACAATTCGTGGGCCCCCGCCTCACTCTCGAAAGCCTCGGGCAACAGGTGCAAAAATGCCGTGGCCAGCAATGCCCCTGCGGCCAAGCTGAGCATGTGCTGGGTGTAGCGGCTGAGCACACCAAAACTCAGCCACGCGGCCAGCCAGACGCTGCCGATGCCTGCCACCAAAGTGCCCACCAAAATCGCCAATAAAGTCATCTTGCATCCATGAAGTGCTTGGCACTCCAAAACAAACCGCCTCAAAGGGCGGTTTTCAAAGTTCTCGTCCCAAAGGGCGGTTTTTCAGCGCTCGCGCCCCGAAAGGCACTTGTTGCCATTTTAAATTCAGGCCACACCCTGGCGTTTAAGCCAGGCCAGCAAACGCTGCCAGCCGTCTTCGGCGGGTCCCTTGCGGTAGCTGCCCCGGTAGTCGGCATGAAAAGCGTGCGGGGCCTCAGGATAAACCACAAACTCGCTGGTTTTGGCCGCTGCAGGGCCTTGGGCCAGTGCAGCTTTCATCTTGTCCACCGTGTCAAGGGGAATACCGGTGTCGGCCGCGCCGTACAAACCCAGCACCGGGGCCTTGAGCTGGCCCGCCAAGGCCAGCGGGTGCGCGGGCGTTTGCGCCGTGGCATTGCCCACCAGTCGGCCGTACCAGGCCACACCCGCCTTGAGCTTGGGCTGGTGCGCCGCATACAACCAGGTGATGCGCCCGCCCCAGCAAAAGCCAGTGATCGCCAGTTTGTCGGTGTTGCCGCCATTCGCTGCGGCCCAGGCCACGCAGGCATCCAGGTCGCCCATGACTTGCGCATCGGGCACTTTAGAAATGATTTCAGCTTGCAGCTTGGCGATTTCGCCGTACTCGTTGGGGTCACCCTGGCGCACAAACAGTTCGGGGGCGATGGCCATGTATCCGGCCTGGGCTAGGCGTCGCGTGACGTCGGCGATGTACTCGTGCACGCCAAAAATCTCGGAAATCACCAACACCACTGGCAAACCGGCCTTGCCTGCCGGGGCGCTGCGGTAGGCGGGCATCTTGAAGCCATTCACTTCGATGGTCACTTCGCCGGCCACCAGGCCCGTTACGGGGGTTTTGATGGCCGTCTGCGCCATGATGGGCATGGCCGCTGCGGCGTAACCCACACCCAAAGCCGCTCGCAGGGCCACGCGGCGTGTGGTGCCAGGGTCATCCACACGGCCACCCAAAAGGGCTTGGGCATCGTTGATCAGGTCGTTGTTCAAGGCAGGTCTCCGTGTCAAAAAGAGGACGCTTATCTTGACACATGTGCACAGGGCTTGCACCCCGGGGACGATTTAAACTGGCGCAATGGTCAACGTCCTGCCCGTTTTGTACTCGTTTCGCCGCTGCCCCTACGCCATGCGGGCTCGCTTGGCGCTGCACGCCAGCGGCATTGCCACCGAACACCGCGAAGTGGTCTTGAAAAACAAACCCGCCCACCTGCTGGCCCTCTCACCCAAAGGCACAGTGCCGGTGTTGTGGCTGCCTGGGGCTGCGGGCAGCAAAGTGCTGGAGCAAAGCCTGGACATCATGCTCTGGGCCCTGCGCCAGCACGACCCGCTGGGCTGGCTGCCTCCGTCGGATGCGGGCATGGCCGATGCGCAGGCGCTGATCGCGCACAACGACGGGCCCTTCAAGCAGCAACTGGACCGCTACAAATACCCCAGCCGTTGGGGCTTGGAGAGCGGTGTGGCCGACCGCGATGAGGGGGCAATTTGGTTGCGCACACTGGATGCGCGGCTTCGCAAACAGCCTGAATTGGCTGGCGAGCACTTCGGCATGGCCGATGCGGCCGTGGCCCCCTTTGTACGGCAATACGCCCACACCGATCCGACCTGGTTTGCAGCGCAGCCCTGGCCTGCATTGGCGTCTTGGCTGACCCAATTTGAAGCATCAGATCTGTTCCAGGCCATCATGCACAAGCATGCGCCTTGGCCAGAACCCGCACCTATTTTGTAGGAGCCCACCCCGTGGGCGATGGGCGTGGCACACGCCCTTGAAACCATTCGCCCACGGGGTGGGCTCCCACGAAGTCAGGCTCAGTGCGCCTGCTCCCAGTTCGGGCCAAAGCCCACTTCGGCCAGCAGCGGCACCTTCAGGTCGGCCACGCCCGCCATAAGGCGCGGCACCTCGGTGCGCACCCATTCCACTTCTGATTCGGGCACCTCGAACACCAGTTCGTCGTGCACCTGCATGATGACTTTGGTGGCCTTGCCTTGTTCGTCCAGCGCTTTTTGCACCGCCACCATGCTCAGCTTGATCAGGTCGGCGGCGGTGCCCTGCATGGGCGCGTTGATGGCGGCGCGTTCGGCCCCGGCGCGGCGTGGGCCGTTGGGGCTGTTGATCTCGGGCAGAACCAGGCGGCGGCCAAACACGGTTTCGACATAACCCAGCGCCTTGGCCTGTTCACGGGTGGCGTCCATGTAATGCTTGACGCCGGCAAAACGCTCGAAGTAGCGGGTGATGTAGTTCTTGGCTGCGGTGTTGTCGATGGAGAGCGCCTTGGCCAGACCGAACGCGCTCATGCCGTAGATCAGGCCAAAGTTGATGGTCTTGGCGTAGCGGCGCTGCTCGCTGCTCACGGTGTCGGGCGTTGCGCCAAACACTTCGGCGGCGGTGGCCTTGTGCACGTCCAGGCCGTCGTGAAAGGCTTTGAGCAAGGCTGGATCGTCGCTCAGGTGCGCCATGATGCGCAGCTCGATCTGGCTGTAGTCGGCGCTGGCGATCACACAGCCTGCGGGGGCCACAAAGGCCTCGCGCACCTTGCGCCCCTCGGCGGTACGCACCGGGATGTTTTGCAGATTCGGCTCGTTGCTCGACAAGCGGCCTGTCACGGCCACGGCCTGCGCGTAGTGCGTGTGCACCCGGCCCGTGCGCGGCAAGGCCAGCTGCGCGAGCTTGTCGGTGTAGGTGCCCTTGAGCTTACTCAGGCTACGGTGCTCCAGAATGCGGGCGGGCAGCGGGTAGTCTTCGGCCAGTTTTTCCAGCACTTCTTCGTCGGTGCTGCGCGCGCCGGTGGCGGTTTTCTTGATGACGGGCAGGCCCAGCTTGTCAAAAAAGATCTCGCCCAGTTGCTTGGGGCTCGCCAGATTGAAGGGCTGGCCCGCGATCTCGTAGGCTTCGTTTTCGAGCTGCACGATGCGCTCGCCCAGCGCCTGGCTTTGCGCGGCCAGCGTGGGCGCGTCGATCAGCACGCCGTTGCGCTCGATGCGGTAGAGCGCTTCGCTGGTCTGGATTTCCAGGTCGTAAACGTACTTCAGACCGTCATGCGCTTCGATCTGCGGCCACAGCGCCAAGTGCACGTCCAGGCACTGGTCCGAGTCTTCGCACGAATAGTGCGCGGCTTTGTCCACGTCCACCTGTGCAAACGGGATCTGGTGCGCACCCTTGCCGCACAGGTCTTCGTAGGTCACGCCCCGGCGGCCCACATGGCGCTCGGCAAGACTACTCAGACCATGCGGTTTGTGCACTTCGAGCACGTAGCTCTCCAGCATGGTGTCGTGGGCATAGCCGTGCACCTCGATGCCGTGGTTGGCCAGCACATGGCGGTCGTATTTGACGTTCTGGCCCAATTTCAGGCGGGCCGGGTTTTCGAGCCAGGGTTTGAGCTTGGCCAGCACCTCGGCCAACGGCAATTGCTCGGGCGCACCGGGTCCGTTGTGGGCCAGCGGAATGTAGGCCGCCTCGCCGGGTGTGACGCTCAGCGAAATGCCGACGATCTCGGCGCGCATGGCGTCGAGCGAAGTGGTTTCGGTGTCGATGGCCGTGAGCGGCGCTTGCTCGATGCGGGCGAGCCATGCATCGAACGCGGCCCAGTCGAGCACCGTGTCGTATTTCAAATGACCTTGCACGGCACTGGCGGCGCTGTCCAACTCGGGCAAGGCCGCAGGTTCGTCACCTGAAGCTTCTGCGAACAAGTCGCCCATGCCCGTGTCTTTGGGCTTGGCAGTTTTGGCTTTGGGTGCGGGTGCGGGCGCAGGCATGGCCCCGCCCAGCGACTGCACCAGCCCCTTGAAACCATAGGTTTGGTAAAAATTCAGCAATTTGTCTTTGTCGGGCGCGTGCAGGTGCAAGCTGGCCAACGACGGCAAGTCGGGCACCCAGCCATTCAAGTCGCAATCGGTTTTCATGGTCACCAGCGCCCGGCCCTTGGGCAGCCAGTCCACCGCTTGGCGCAGGTTCTCGCCGGCCACACCCTTGATGTCGTGGGCGTTTTCCATCAGCTTGTCGAGCGAGCCGTATTCCATCAGCCACTTGGCAGCGGTCTTGGGGCCCACCTTGGCCACGCCGGGCACGTTGTCCACTGTGTCGCCCACCAAAGTCTGGTAGTCGATCATGAGCGAGGGCGGCACGCCAAACTCGGCCGTCACGCCGGCCACATCGCGCACCTTGCCGTTCATGGTGTCGATGATGGTGATGTGTTCGTTCACCAATTGGCTCAAGTCCTTGTCGCCGCTCGACACGGTCACGGTGATGCCCTGCTGCGCGGCCACATGCGCCAGCGTGGCGATCACATCATCGGCTTCCACACCGGGCACATCCAGCACCGTCCAGCCCATCAGGCGCACCAACTCGTGGATCGGCTCGATTTGGCTGCGCAAATCGTCGGGCATGGGGCTGCGGTTGGCCTTGTACGCGGGGTACAGCGCGTCCCGGAAAGTCGGGCCTTTGGCGTCAAACACGCAAGCCGCATAGACGGCGGGCACATCCTTGCGCAGCCGCTCCATCATGTTGATCATGCCGCGAATGGCCCCTGTGGCGGGGCTTGTCGGGTCGCCAGGCACAGCCCGCAAGTCGGGCATGGCATGAAAGGCGCGGTACAGGTAGCTGGAGCCGTCGACCAGCAAGAGGGTCGGTTGGGATGTTTCGGGGGTGTTGTCGCTCATCCCTCGATTGTGTACCGGGTTGACACCCAAGTGACCCATGAGGATTGGGGGCTGGGCCTGTGTCAGGGTGATGCGGCAAAGCGAAGCGCTGTGACCACCGATGAACCTTCAGATGGTGTGGGGGGCCTGCGCTGAGGCGATGTGGCAAAGCGAAGCGCCTCTGAGCCTCGGCGCAGGCCCCCCACACCATCGCCCCAAAAAATGCACTGCATGCAATGCACAAAATGATTTAAACTACCAATGCACTGCATAGGATGCAAAAATGACACTCCAAGACATCGGCCAAACCATCGCCCGCACGCGCAAACGCAAAAAAATCACCCAGGCCAGCCTCGCGGCTTCTTTGGGCATGAGCCGCGCCACCGTGTCGGGCATCGAAAACGGCACCGTGTCTGAAATTGGCATCCGCAAAGTGCTTTCTGTCTGCGCCGCGCTGGGTCTGGAGTTGGTGGCCCAAGAAAAACCCCGCCGCCCCACCTTGCAACAACTCATGAAAGAGCAAAGCGATGCTTGACGTTCATGTGGCCTCTCAAAAAGTAGGCAGTGTCTTCAAGCCCGAGTCCGAACCGGACAAATGCCACTTTGTTTATGAAGCCGCCTGCCCGGCAGAAATGGCCGTGTCGCTCAGCATGCCCGTGGTGCGCGAACACTATGCCTCGGCCAACAAATCCCTGCACCCCATCTTTGACATGAACCTGCCCGAAGGCGCACTGGCAGAGCGCCTGCGCTTGGAGTTCAGCAAAGTCATCCCCCGCTTCGATGCCCTGGCTTTGCTCAAAATCGTTGGCCGATCCCAAATTGGCCGCCTGCGTTTTGTTCTGCCGGGTGACAGCGCTTTCGATGTACCCAGCGAAAATCTGAACGAGCTGCTGGCCCACGATGGCACAAAAGGCTTGTTTGAAAGCCTGCTCAGCCGCTACGCCGTGCATTCCGGCATTTCTGGGGCCATGCCCAAAGTGCTGGTGCGCAGCGCAGACCTCGGCCGAGTCACCCATCGGGGAGCCACACACATCGTCAAGGCCTGGACACCCGAACACCCTCGCCTGGCTGAAAACGAGTATTTCTGCATGCGAGCGGCCCTGCATGCGGGGCTGGAAGTGCCCGAGTTCGAACTCTCGCAAGGCGGACAATTTTTGGTGGTCAAGCGCTTTGACCTGACCGACTGCGGCTACTTGGGTTTTGAGGATTTTTGCGTGCTCAATGGCAAAACCGCCCTCCAGAAATACGACGGCTCTTACGAAAACATCACCCGGCGTATCCAAGACTTTGTTTCATCCCAAAACGTGCGCCCGGCTCTGGAAAGCTTTTTCAAGGCACTGGCCTTGTCTTGCGCCCTGAAAAATGGCGATGCCCATCTGAAGAATTTTGGCGTGCTTTACGACAACGCCGAAAGCGCAGTCCGGCTGGCCCCGATTTACGATCTGGTGACCACCACCGCCTACAAACCTGCCGACATCCTGGCCCTGACCTTGGGCGGCACCAAACGCTGGCCCAACGCCAAAACCCTGATCAACTTTGCGCGCACCCATTGCCACATGACGCCAGCGCACGCCCAGGCCCTGCTGGCCCAAGTGGCTCAAGGCATGCAACTGGCCAGCGAAGAAGCCCGGCAGCACATGGCGCAACGCACCGCATTCAAGAAAATCGGGGCGACGATGCTGGAAGAATGGCGCAAGGGACTGGCACTTTCAACGCAGACATGACGCCCATACAGGCCCATTGCTGACCAACGGCTTCCTTGTGGACAGTGCAATCAGCCCGTCTCCCCCGCCTACAATCTCATCTTTGTCCCATTACAGGCCTCACTTCAGGCCCCCAATTGCAACCATGGCGGTCTACACCGAAGTCTCTGAAACCCAGGCCAACGACCTGATGCAAGCCCTGAATCTGGGCCAGCTCACTGCTTTGCGCGGCATCGAGGGCGGCATTGAAAACACCAACTACTTTGCGACCACCGATCAGGGTGAGTACGTGCTCACCCTGTTTGAGCGCCTGACACACGAGCAGCTGCCCTTTTACCTGTTTCTGATGAAACACTTGGCTGGGCGCGGCATCCCGGTGCCTGACCCGGCGGCCAACCGCGACGGCGATGTGCTGCACACCGTGAACGGCAAACCCGCCGCGGTGGTCAACAAGCTCGCGGGCAAGAGCCAGCTGCAACCCCAGGCCGTGCATTGCGCGGCTGTAGGCGACATGCTGGCGCGCATGCACCTGGCGGGGGCCGACTACCACCGCAGCCAGCCCAATCTGCGCGGTTTGCCATGGTGGAACGAAACCGTGCCGGTGGTACTGCCCTTTGTGGAAAAAATCCAGGCGGGCCTGTTGCGCAGCGAGCTGGCTTATCAAAACCACATCGCTCAGGGCGCAGCTTATGCCGCCCTGCCCCGGGGCCCGGTGCATGCCGACCTGTTTCGCGACAACGTCATGTTCGAAGGCGAGCAGCTGACGGGGGTTTTTGACTTTTACTTTTCAGGCGAGGACACCTGGCTGTTTGACTTGGCGGTGTGTCTGAACGACTGGTGCACCGACTTGCCCAGCGGGCAACACGACGCCGAACGTGCCCGGGCCTTGGCGCAGGCCTACAACCGCGCGCGCCCTTTGAGCGCGGCCGAGCGCACCTTGCTGCCAGCCCTTTTGCGTGCGGGGGCTTTGCGTTTTTGGATTTCGCGCCTGTGGGACTACCATTTGCCCCGCGAAGCCGCCATGCTCACGCCGCACGACCCGACCCATTTCGAACGCGTGCTGCTGGGCCGCGTCCATCACCCTGTCTGCACTTGCGAGCTCTTTTGACACCATGAACCTGCAAATTGTTCCCGCCAGCGCTGGCATGAAATGGGCCCGACAGGGCATGCGCACCTTCTGGCGTCAGCCGCTGGCCATGTCGGGGCTGTTTTTCATCTTCATGATCACCGTGTCGCTGATCTCGGTGGTGCCGTTCATCGGCGGCGCGTTGGCCTTGGTGATGCTGCCCGCGCTCACACTGGGCATGATGGCGGCCACACAAGTGGCCTCTGAGGGCAAATTCCCCATGCCCAGCGTGCTGTTTGTGGCGTTCAAGGCGGGGCCGCACCGCAAAAACATGCTCCAGCTGGGCGGACTGTACGCGCTCATTTTCTTGCTGGTGATGGGCGTGTCGACGGTGGTCGATGGGGGCACTTTTGCCAAGGTCTACTTTGGCGGCGCACCCATGACACCCGAAGTGGTCACCGCCGAATCGTTCCAGACCGCCTTGTGGGTGTCGATGCTTTTTTATGTGCCGTTGTCGATGATGTTCTGGCATGCGCCAGCGCTGGTGCACTGGTACGGCATGCCTGCAGTCAAAAGCCTGTTTTTCAGTTTCATGGCTTGCTGGCGCAACCTCAAGGCATTTGGGGTTTACGTGGTGGCTTGGGCCGTGATTTTTTTGGCCTCGGGCGTGCTGGCCTTGTTGATCACCAGCCTGCTGGGCAACCCCCAGCTGATGATGGCCACCTTCATGCCCATGGCCCTGATGGTGGCGGCCATGTTCTTCAGCTCCATGCTGTTTTCGGTGCGCGACTGCTTTGCCACCGACGTGCTGGACGAAGCGGCACCCGAGCCGATCAACTGAGGCGCTCGGCACAACCGGGGCAACGGGCCCGGGGCTGATCAGTGGTGGTGGCCGTGCGCACCGTGCGCATGGCGGTGCGTCACCTCATCGGCGCTGGCGGCGCGCACCTCCAGCACCTTGAGCGTCAGCGTCAGGTGTTGACCTGCCCAGGGGTGGTTGGCGTCCAGAATCACCTTGTCACCCTTGATCTTCACCACATTGAAGACCTGCTCCTGCCCCTGTGCAGAGCGCCCGCGCAGCTGCCCACCCACCTTCACACCCGGTGGAAATTCGCTTTTGGGGATGGTCTGAACCAGGCTCTCGTCGCGCTCACCAAAGGCGTCGGCCGGGGCCAGCTTGAGCGTGGTGCTGAAGCCCACTTCTTGGCCTTCCAGCGCTTGTTCAATTTTGGGGAAAGTGTTGTCGTAGCCCCCATGCAGATAAGCGGTGGGCTCTTGTGTCTTGTCGAGCAACTGGCCTTGGGCGTTCACCACTTTGTGGTGCATGGTGACAACGGTGTCTTGGGTGATTTTCATGGGAACTTTCAGAACAGGAATAGGGGTTAAACCACGGTGAGTTTGGCCACGCTCAGCGCCAGCCATTTGATGCCATGGCGCGGGAAGTTGACCTGGGCGCGGGCATCGGTGCCCACGCCCTCAACCGCCAAGACTCTGCCCTCGCCAAACTTGGCGTGAAACACATTTTTGCCTGCGCTGATGCCGTGCTCGGGTTCGGCTTTTTGCACCGGCACGGGCGGGCTTTTGTAGGTCTCGGTGCTCAGGCTGCTTTGACCCCAGGCAGGACGGACGTGGCGGTTGAAGGCCGGGGTTTGCGGCCAGCCGCCACCCGAAGCCCCAGCGCCATGGCCGCTCCCACCGCCCGCGCTGCCCAGGTTCGAAAACCCGGCACTTTTGGGCGTCACCCACTTCAGGCACTCGTCGGGCAGCTCTTCCAGAAAGCGGCTTTTCAGGTTGTAGCGGGTCTGGCCGTGCAGCATGCGGGTTTGCGAATGGCTCAGGTACAGCCGCTGGCGGGCGCGGGTGATGGCCACATACATCAGGCGGCGCTCTTCCTCCAGGCCGTCAAAGTCGTTCATCGCGTTTTCGTGCGGAAACAGGCCTTCCTCCAGCCCGGTGATGAACACCGCGTCAAACTCCAAGCCCTTGCTGGCGTGCACCGTCATGAGCTGCACCGCGTCTTCACCGGCCTGCGCCTGGTTGTCGCCCGCCTCCAGCGAAGCGTGGGTCAGGAATGCCGCCAAGGGGCTCATGATCACGCCGTCTTCGCTGAACTCGTCGATCGTGCCCAGGTCTGATGTTGGCGCAGCGCTCAAACCCTGGCTTGCTGGGCTTTGCGACAAAGCTGGCGGCATGGCCACCGCGCTGCGGCCAAAGCCTTCTTGGGTGACAAAGCTCTCGGCCGCGTTGACCAGTTCTTCCAAGTTCTCCACCCGGTCGGCGCCTTCTTTTTCAGCGCGGTAATGGTTGACCAAGCCGGTTTTGTCCAGCACCAAATCGATGATCTCGCGCAAGGTCATGCCCTCGGTCTGCTCACGCAGCACATCGACCATGGCCACAAAGGCGGCCAGATTGGCACCGGCCTTGCCGGTGGTGGCGCTCACCGCATCGTGCAGCGAGCAGCCAGCGGCACGCGCCGCGTCTTGCAATTGTTCGATGCTGCGCGCCCCAATGCCGCGTGGCGGAAAGTTGACCACCCGCAAAAAGCTGGTGTCGTCGTTGGGGTTCTCCATCAGGCGCAAATAAGCCAGCGCGTGCTTGATCTCGGCGCGCTCAAAAAAGCGCAAGCCGCCGTACACGCGGTACGGAAACCCGGCGTTGAACAGTGCGGTTTCGAGCACACGGCTTTGCGCGTTGCTGCGGTACAGCAGGGCCACTTCTTTGCGTTCAAAACCGTCTTGCTTGACCAATTGGCGCAGCTCTTCCACCAGCCATTGCGCCTCGGCAAAGTCAGACGGCGACTCCACCACCCGCACCGGCTCACCCGCGCCTTGGTCTGTGCGAAGGGTTTTGCCCAAACGGGTCTTGTTGTGGCTGATCAGGTGGTTGGCCGAGTCGAGGATGTTGCTGAAGCTGCGGTAGTTTTGCTCCAGCTTGATTTGGTGCTGCACCTGAAACTCGCGCACAAAGTCGGCCATGTTGCCCACGCGGGCACCCCGAAAGGCGTAGATGCTCTGGTCGTCGTCGCCCACGGCCAAGATGGCGCCACCGCTTGATGCTTGTCCGCCCTCACCTGGCAAACCCGCCAGCTGCTTGAGCCAGGCGTATTGCAGCTTGTTGGTGTCCTGAAACTCGTCCACCAAAATGTGACGGAACCGGCGGCGGTAATGTTCACGCACATGCACGTTGTCACGCAGCAACTCATAAGAGCGCAGCATCAGCTCGCCAAAATCCACCACGCCTTCGCGCAGGCATTGTTCTTCGTAGAGCTGGTACAGCTCCACCTTGCGGCGGGTTTCGTCGTCGCGCACCGGCACATCACCGGGGCGCTGGCCGTCTTCCTTGCAGCCCGAGATGAAATACTGCACTTGCTTGGGCGGAAAGCGGTCTTCGTCCACATTGAACTGCTTGCACAGCCGCTTGACGGCCGACAGCTGGTCTTGCGTGTCCAGAATTTGAAAAGTCTGCGGCAATCCCGCCAATTGGTGATGCGCCCGCAAAAACCGGTTGCACAGCCCGTGAAAGGTGCCAATCCACATGGCGTTCACGTTCACCGGCAGCATGGACTGCAAGCGCAGCTTCATCTCTTTGGCGGCCTTGTTGGTGAAAGTGACCGCCAAAATGCCGCCGGGCGAAACCTGCGAGGTTTGCAAGAGCCAGGCGATGCGCGTGGTCAGCACCCGGGTTTTGCCAGACCCCGCCCCCGCCAGGATCAGCGCATGCTCGGGCGGCAGGGCCACCGCACGGTGCTGCTCGTCGTTGAGCTGGGCGAGCAAGGGGGAAGATGTGTTCTGGGAAATGTCTGACAGCATAGTCAAGGATTGTAGAAGCTGCACCGCATGTCCCGGCCTTCACTGCGCATCCGGCAGCCTCTGCCGTAACGCCATGGATTGACTGCTCAAAAGGGCTGACATTCCATGAAAATCAAGGGTTTTCGATAAACCCACAGGGGTTAAAAAACCCGCATACTGTATGCATCGTTTATTGACGGATTTTCATCCCCAAAGGCCTTCACATGATTCGCCAATCTTTCTCGCAGCTCATGAGCCGCCTGGCGTGCTACATGTACAAGCCCAGCGCTACAGGCTCTTTCGATTGCGGTTCTCCACAACTGGGCATGGTCGCCTCAGCCAACGTCGAACATGCCCATTGGCCTGCCGCAACGCAAAATGATGCGCCCCGACTGAAAATTGACTTGCGACCCAAGCCCAAGCAAGGCTAATTCCACGCATTGGCTGCAATGGCCAGTGTTCAGAGCCCCTGCGGCGTCTATTGATCCAGCACCCTCAAAGCAGGTCGGTAGGTTCAGGCGCGACCTTGCTGGCTTCAGCGTATAAACTTAGCCACTCTGTTGCTGCCGAGGCACAAATGAGAGCGCACAGTCGGTCTAATGCGGGACATGCCACTTCCTACTGGCGTGCCAACATGCAGACAAGCCATGATCCTTGTAAAAGCACACCCCATGACACCGCCAGCTTGGCCAGTCCCCATTCAAAGAACCCACCCTAGACCGGCGCATGGTTTGCACTCAGGAGGCTCTTTGTGAAGGTGTTTTACGGCTGGCGCATGGTCGGTGCAGCTTGCGGCATCCAGTTCCTGCTGGCGGCTTTCCTCACCCAAGCGCTGGGCCTGTACATCGCGGTCCTGTCCGACGAGATGGGTTGGAGCAAAACCACTTTGTCCGGTGCTGCCGCCCTGCAATCGGTCGAGGCGGCCATCATCGGCCCAGTGCTGGGCTGGGTGATGGACCGGGTCGGCCCTCAGAAAATGATCCGCTTGGGCATGGTGCTGTTCAGTGCCGGTTTGTTGCTGCTGAGCCAGGTCAACAGCGTGACCACCTTTTATGTCAGCTCAGTGTTGATGGCCATTGGGGCCAGCTTGGGGGGCTACTTTCCACTGTCGGTGGCCTTGGTGCAGTGGTTCGAGAAATTTCGCGCCCGCGCCCTGTCCATCATGAGCCTGGGCCTGGCCATGGGCGGGCTGGTGGTGCCGCTGATGGCCTGGTCCATGCAGCAATGGGGCTGGCGTGCCACAGCGGCCGGTTCGGGCGTGCTGGTCCTGCTGACGGGCCTGCCGATGGCCGGCATGATCAGAAGACGCCCCGAAGACCATGGCGAGCACATCGACGGCATCAACCCTGCCATGCGCGCAGCGGCCGAGCGCGAAGGTCACGCAGTGCCCCCGCCCCAGATCGAGTTCACCGTCGCACAAGCCTTGCGCACCCGCGCCTTCTGGATGCTGGCGATTGGCCACGGCCTGGCCCTGCTGGTGGTTTCGGCTGTCAACGTGCATGCCATCACCCACATGAAAGAAGGCTTGGGCTATTCGGTGGCCACGGCCAGTTGGGTGATCCTGATCATGACCTTTGGCCAAGTGGCCGGCGTGCTGATGGGGGCCAGCATGGGCGACTGGTTCGACAAAAGGAAGGTGGCCGCCCTGTGCATGTTGGCCCACGGCATTGGCATGCTGTGCCTGACCTATGCCACCAGCATGGCCATGCTGGTGGCGTTCGGGGTGTTCCATGGCATCGCTTGGGGCTTGCGCGGCCCCTTCATGCAGGCCATCCGGGCCGATTACTTTGGGCGCAACGCGATTGGCATGATCATGGGACTGTCGGCGGCGATCATTGCCCTGGGGCAAATTGCCGGCCCCATGATCGCCGGGGTGCTGGCCGATCTGACGGGGGATTACCAGCTGGGCTTTAGCCTGTTGGCCCTGCTTGCCGCGCTGGGTTCGCTGTCCTTCATGCTGGCCACCAAGCCGCAACGGCCTCTTTCTGACTGAAGTCGGTTGGCTCGATGGCGGTTTGCCTTGGCGGTCAGTCTGCTGAAAGATCTGGAAAATTGAAACGGGTAGAATCAGCCACCGGGCCCAAGATTCTTGCGCCCGGTTTTTTTTGCCCTGAACCTGCAACGGGTTCACACCCAAGGGCTCAAAAGCCGGCCAAGCCAAGCGCTCACTCGTTCTTTCAACGAATCCTTCTTTGGAGCTTGGTTTTCTCATGGAAATTTTTGACTACGACAACATCCTGTTGCTGCCGCGCAAGTGCCGCGTGGAAAGCCGTTCCGAGTGCGACGCGGGCGTCGAACTGGGTGGACGCAAGTTCCGCCTGCCAGTAGTGCCCGCCAACATGAAAACGGTGATCGACGAAAAGATCTGCCTGTGGATGGCGCAAAACGATTACTTTTATGTGATGCACCGCTTTGACCTGGACAACGTCCAGTTTGTGCGCGACATGCATGGACAAGGTGTTTACGCCTCGATCTCGTTGGGCGTCAAAGCACCCGACCGCGCCACCGTGGACCAGCTGGCCGCTGAAAACCTGGTGCCCGAATACATCACCATCGACATCGCCCATGGCCATGCCGACAGCGTGCGCGACATGATCGGTTACATCAAAGGCAAGCTGCCAACGAGCTTTGTGATCGCTGGCAACGTGGCCACACCCGAAGCCGTGATCGACCTGGAAAACTGGGGCGCGGACGCCACCAAAGTGGGCGTGGGCCCAGGAAAGGTGTGCATCACCAAGCTCAAGACCGGTTTTGGCACGGGCGGCTGGCAGCTGTCCGCGCTCAAGTGGTGCGCCCGCGTGGCCACCAAGCCCATCATTGCCGACGGCGGCATCCGCAGCCACGGCGACATCGCCAAGAGCGTGCGCTTTGGTGCCAGCATGGTCATGATCGGCTCGCTGTTTGCAGGCCACGAAGAGTCACCCGGCAAGACCGTGGAGGTCGACGGTGAGATGTTCAAGGAGTACTACGGCTCGGCTTCAGACTTCAACAAGGGCGAGTACAAGCACGTTGAAGGCAAGCGAATTTTGGAGCCGATCAAAGGCAAACTGGCCAACACGCTCATCGAGATGGAGCAAGACGTGCAAAGCTCGATCAGCTACTCAGGCGGCACCAAGCTGATGGACATCCGCAAGGTGAACTATGTCACCCTGGGCGGTGACAATGCAGGTGAACACCTGCTGATGTAAACCCACCGCTGTGCTCACAGCTATGGGAGCCCAAGGGCTCCCTTTTTTGACTTGAAAAGTCTCAGCGCAAAGCCCCCAGCGCCAGCATCAAACCGCTGACCACCAGCAAAGCGCAGATGATTTGGCGCAAACGCGCCACGGGCACATGGTGCGCCACGCGGTGGCCCAACCAAACGCCCGTGAGGGCCACGCCGATCAACACGGTCCAGCGCTCCCATAACAAACCACTGGACAGGCGACCGTCCAGGGCCATGACCAGCAAGACCGTGGTCGCCCCCGTGGCGATGACCATGGGCGTGCTGGCGCGCAACTGCTGCACATCGGCCACGCTGCGACTGAGCCAGGCCACCACCAAAGGGCCCGCCGTGCCAAACAGCATCTCCACCAGGCCAATGGCCCCGCCCACCGGATACACCCAGCCCAGGGCTGGCGGCTGCAACGGCGCGGACCTGACGCGCAAGGCGTTCAGGCCCACGCCCGCCACGTACACACCCAGCAAGAGCAAGGGCCAGCGGCTGTTCATTTGCTGCATGAGCCACAAGCCCAGCACCGTGCCCACCACCATACCGGGCAGCAATCGACGCAGCTCGCGCCACTGCACATGCCGCCAATTCAGTCCACTGTGAAAAGCCGAGGCGGGCACGTCCATCAGCAGGGTCAGGGCCACCACGGCAGGCAAGGGCCAGTTCCAGGCCAACAGGGGCACCACCACCAGCGCCGAGCCAAAGCCGGTGAGGCCCAGCACGCTGTAACCCAACAAAACCACCCCCATGGGGTAAAGCAATTCCTGCATGCCGATTCCTTTTTTTCTTCAATCGCTCAAGTGGTTTTGCACAAACGCTCGAAACACCGACATCACGGGCAACTCGGTGCGTCCCGCCAAGGTGATGAGGGCCAGCCGTGCCTGGCCTTTCAGGGGTATTTGCATGGGCAACTCCACCAAACGGCACTGGGCCAAGCCCTCTCGTGCCGCGCCCAAAATGCCCAGGTAGATCGCATCCGTCTGGCCCACTGCATCCAGCAAGCTGGCGATGTCTTCGCACTGCAAGGTGGTCATTTGCGCTGGATTGGCTTGCGGGCCATAGTGGTCCACCAACAACCTGGCCACCTCCTGCGACAGCTCAATGGAGGCGATGGGGTAGGACAGCAAGGCATCAAAGGGCAAGCCCTTGGCGGCACGCTCCAGCAAAGGGTGGCCCCGGCGACACACAAAGCCTGCACGCATCTCGACCACCTGCGTCATTTTCAAATCCGGTGCCGCTTCGACGCGCCGCACGTCCACCACCAGCGCATCCAGTTCGCGCTCACGCAACTGCACCAGTTGCAGCTCGGTGGAGCCGCGGGCGACCGTGACCTGCACTGTGGGGTGGTGCTTGGCCATGTAGACCAACCAAGGCGTCATGAGCATCGCCCCGGGGCCGGACCCCAAACCCACCCGCAAGCTGCCCAAGCCGCCGTGCTTGATCAAGGCCGCACCCTGCTTGAGTTCCTGGGCCTCGTGCACGATGCGCCGTGCCCGCTCCAGCACAGAACGGCCCAGGGGTGTGAGCTCGTTTTTTTTGCCCACACGGTCAACCAAGAGGCCCCCCAGATCATCCTCCAGCGCCTGGATGCTTCGGCTCAGGGCGGACTGGGTGATGTGCAGTTTTTCTGCCGCGCGGCTGAAGGAGCCGGTATCGGCCAGCGCCAGCCAGTGTTCAAGGTGTCTGAGGTTCATGCATTCATTTTACGAATGATTATCAGAAAAATAAGTCATTGGACACATTGATTTGTAATTTTTACGATTTGGCCATGGTCATTTCAACCATCCAGCAACCCAAGCATCAGGAGACACCATGAACTTCAAAACCCTCATCATCAGCCTGGCCGTGGCCGCCAGCGCCTGCGGCCCTGCCTTGGCGCAAACCTATCCCGCCAAAACCATCAACCTGATCGTGCCTTACCCAGCCGGTGGCCCCTCGGACTTTTTTGCCCGCAAGGTGCAGCCCGACGCAGCGGCCAAACTGGGACAGACCATGATCATTGAAAACATCGGCGGTGCAGGCGGCGCGATTGGCATGGCCAAGTTGGTCAACGCACCGGCTGACGGCTACACCCTGAGTCTGGGCAGCCCCATGGAGCTGGTGCTGGCCCCCATGGCCATCCAGGGCGTCAAGTACAAATCCGAAGATTTCAAACTGGTCGCGCAATTTGCCACCACCACGACCATTTTGGCCGTGCGCAACTCGCTCAACGTGAAAACCGTGGACGATCTGCTGGCACTGGCCCGCAAGAACGCCAACAAGCCCCTGAGCTATGGCAGTGTGGGTCCGGGCTCGCTGTACCACCTGGTGGGCGAGAAGTTCTCGCAATTGACCCAGGTGGAGATGCTGCATGTGCCCTACAAAGGCATTGCGCCACTTTTGACCGACTTGATGGGTGGCCAGATCGACATGGCTTTTTTGCCCATGGCCGGCTCGATCCCGCAAACCCTCATCGACGGCAAGGTTCAGGGTTTGGCCGTGACATCGAAAACCCCGCATGCACTTTTTAAACAATTTCCGGCCATGGCCGCCATGAAAGGGCTGGAAGCCATGGAGTTTGACATTTGGGCCGGTGTCCAAGTCCACAAGAACACCCCAGACGCCGTGGTGAACACCCTGAACAAGGCCTTCTATGCATCGACCGATGCCCCGGAAACCCGCAAGGCGCTGGAAGCCAGTGGCAATGTGGTCTTGCCCTCGCGAAGCCCCGCTGAACTGGCCAAGATCTATATTGGGGAAATCGAGCGCTACCGCGCGATCGCCAAATCGATTAATCTGCAGGCTCAATAAGCCACTTTCCAAATGAGGTCATGCCATGAACGCCCCCAGCGAAGCTTTTCTGCACGACAAACTGCACGCCCTTGATGCCCTTGCGGATGAATTCATCGCAGTGCGCCGCGACATCCACAAGCACCCCGAGATGGGCTACAAGGAGTACCGCACCAGCGACTTGGTGGCCGAGCAACTGAGCGCTTGGGGCTATCAAGTCACGCGCGGCTTGGGTGGCACCGGTCTGGTCGGTCAGATCAAAAAGGGCTCGGGCCACCGCGCCATTGGTATTCGCGCCGACATGGATGCCCTGCCGATCGACGAGGCCACCGGCCTGGCTTATGCCAGCTGCAACGTGGGCATCATGCACGCCTGCGGTCACGATGGGCACACCGCCATGCTGCTGGCGGCGGCCAAGCACATCGCGCAAAAAGGGGTGTTCTCGGGCACCGTCAACCTGATTTTTCAGCCCGCCGAAGAAGGCTTGGGCGGGGCCAAGAAGATGATGGAAGACGGTCTGTTCCAGCAGTTTCCGTGCGATGCCATCTTTGCCATGCACAACATGCCCACCCACCCGCAAGGCCACCTGGTCTTGCGCGACGGCTCGGCCATGGCGTCCTCTGACAACGTGACCATCACCTTGCACGGCAAAGGTGGGCACGGTGCCATGCCGCATGTGGCCGCTGACCCGGTGGTGGCCGGCTCGGCCATCGTCATGGGCTTGCAAAGTATTGTGGCCCGCAACATCGACCCCCAGCAAATGGCCATCATCACCGTGGGCGCGTTCAATGCAGGCGTGGCCAACAACGTGATCCCGCAGACCGCCACACTCAAGTTGAGTGTGCGTTCGCTCGACCGCGATGTGCGCATCCTGCTGGAAAAACGCATCACCGAATTGGTCCATGCCCAAGCTCAAAGCTATGGGGTTAGCGCCGACATCGACTACCAGCGTGGTTACCCGGTTTTGGTCAACCACCTGGCCGAGACCGACTTCGCCCGCAATGTGGCCGAAGAGTTGGTGGGCGCTGACAAAGTCGTGCGCCAAGGCCGCGCCCTGACGGGCAGTGAAGACTTTGCCTTCATGCTCGAAGAGGTACCAGGCAGTTACCTGCTCATCGGCAATGGCGATGGCTCGGGCGATGGCCACGGCGTTTGCATGGTGCACAACCCCGGCTACGACTTCAACGACCAGAACGTGGCCGTGGGTTCGGCCTATTGGTCCTTGCTGGTGGAGCGCTTTTTGCCTGCGCAGGTGTAAAACGCCCCGGCCGGGCCTTGGGGCCTGGCCGGGCGCTGGCGGCAAGCCAGGCACATGGCCTGTGCAGCCGTCAAGACGGGTCTGAGACAATGGGGGGTGAATATGTCTGACCTCGTCCAAACCGTTTTGATTTACGCCCTGCCGGTGATCTTCGCGATCACCTTGCACGAGGCCGCCCACGGCTACGCCGCGCTGCGCCTGGGCGACAACACCGCCTCGGTACTGGGGCGCGTCACACTCAACCCTTTTCCGCACATCGACCCGGTGGGCACCATCTTGCTGCCCCTGCTGTTGTACTTCAGCACCAGTGGCGCGTTTTTGTTCGGTTACGCCAAGCCCGTGCCGGTGCGTTTTGACCAGTTGCGCCACCCCAAACGCGACATGGTCTGGGTGGCGCTGGCCGGGCCGGGTGCCAACCTGTTACAAGCGTTGATCTGGGGCGTGTTGTTTTATGTGCTGACGGGCAACGGTATCACCGAACGGTTTTTCATCGAGATGTGCAAAGCCGGCATGCTCACCAATGTGGTCATGTTCGCCTTCAACCTGTTTCCGCTGCCACCGCTGGACGGCGGGCGCATCCTGGTGGGCCTGTTGCCCTGGCGACAGGCGGTGCTGGTGTCGCGCGTTGAGCCTTGGGGCTTTTTCATCGTCATGGCGCTGGTCCTCACCGGCCTCATCAGTGCCTGGTGGATGCAGCCCCTGATGGGCCTGACCTTTGACTTTCTGAAACTCACCCTCAGCCCTCTGGCCGCTGTGTTGCGCTGACTTCGGTTGCACTGATTTCCTTTTTTTGGTTTTTTGTTTTTGACCCTATGACTTCTCCATCCCGCACCCGCGTCCTCACCGGCATCACCACCACCGGCACCCCCCACCTGGGCAACTACGTGGGGGCGATCCGTCCCACCGTGCAAGCCAGCCGCGACCTGAGCACCGATGGTTTTTACTTCCTGGCCGACTACCACGCGCTCATCAAATGCGACGAGCCCGCCCGCATCCAGCGCTCCACGCTCGAGATCGCCGCCAGCTGGATCGCCTCGGGTCTGGACCCGGACAAAGTCACCTTCTACCGCCAATCGGACATTCCTGAAATCCCCGAACTCACTTGGCTCTTGACCTGCGTGACCGGCAAGGGCGTGCTCAACCGTGCCCACGCCTACAAAGCGGCGGTGGACAAAAACAACGCCGCAGGCCATGACACCGATGCCGACGTGACGGCGGGCCTGTTCATGTACCCGGTGCTCATGGGCGCAGATATTTTGATGTTCAAGGCACACAAAGTACCTGTGGGCCGTGACCAGATCCAGCACATCGAGATGGCGCGCGACATGGCGTCCAGCTTCAACCACTTGTATGGCGAGCATTTCGTGCTGCCGGAGGCCGTGATCGAAGAATCGGTGGCCCTGCTGCCGGGGCTGGACGGCCGCAAAATGAGCAAGAGCTACGACAACACCATCCCGCTGTTTGCACCCGCTGCGCAAATGCGCAAACAAATCGCAGGCATCGTCACCGATTCCAAAGCGCCGGGCGAGCCCAAGGCCACCGAAGGCTCCGCCCTGTTCCAGATTTACCAAGCCTTTTCCAATGCCAACGAGACCGCCGCGATGACCCGCGCCTATGCCGAGGGCATCGGCTGGGGCGATGCCAAGCAAATGCTGTTCGAGCGCATCGACCGCGAAATCGCGCCCATGCGCGAGCACTACCAAAACCTGATCAACAACCCCGCGCAGATGGACAAGATCCTGCTGGCCGGTGCCGATAAGGCCCGCCAACTGGCCACGCCTTTCATGCGTGAATTGCGCCATGCCGTGGGCTTGCGTGCCTTGTCATCGGGCAGCGCTGTGCCAGTGGCCAAAGAAACCAAAACCGCCCTACCCAGCTTTAAACAATACCGTGAACAAGACGGTCAGTTCTATTTCAAGTTGGTGGATGCAAAAGGTCAGGTCTTGCTGCAAAGCCTGGGATTTGTCTCACCCAAGGAAGCAGGACAAACCATCGCCCGGTTGCAATCAGAAGGACCGGACGCCCTGGCCGACCTGAAGCCCATTCTTGAATTCGCCCCCCAAACTGCTGATTTTTTGAGCGAAGTTTTGACGTTGTTGAAAGCTCACACCACGGCCAACCAAAAATGATTTTTTTGTTTTTAATAAAATATATGGCAAAAATATCTACAAACTGATATCCTTGTACTTTAAGATTAGAGCGGAGAATTAATTATGACTGTTTATGTCATTGACGACCACCCATTGATGCGTGACGCATTGACCATGCTGCTGCATCGGGTCAAACCAGGCCTGAAAATCATCCCGATCCACAAGTTGAATGTTGTGGAATCTACGGTTGAAAAAAATGGCCTCCCAGAGTTGTTTTGCCTTGACCTTCAATTGCCCGATACCCTGGGCATGTCCGGCGTACAAGTGCTCAAAGCCAAGTTCCCCGACATCCCTTTGGCGGTCGTGACCAGCTCCAGCGCAAGCGAATACGAAGCGCGTTGCCTTGATGCGGGCGCCGATGCCTTCATCGAAAAATCCAACAGCCCCGCCCAAATCATTGCCTCTTTCCGCAGTCTTTTGGTGACCGAGGAGCAAGCGGCAATTGAAGACGCGGCAACACCAGCCGGCCCGACCAAACTGTCCAAACGCCAAAAGCAACTGATCCTGATGCTGGACCAGGGCTTGTCCAACCGCGACATCGCCGAAAAACTCGACATCAGCGAGCACACCGTCAAGGTGCACTTTTGGCGCTTGTTCCGCCGCCTGGGCGTCAACAGCCGCACACAAGCGCTGCACTTCGCCCGCACCAACGGCTGGCTGGGTATTTGATTCGATCGCATGCCGGTCGTCTCGATCACCTTGCTGCCGGGCTATGCACCGGACACACAGCACCGCATGGTCAACCGCGTGGCCCAGGCCGTGCGGTCCGTGATCGACACACCAGAGGCGGGCACCACGGTCTTTGTCAACGAGGTCAGCACCTACCGGCGTGACGGCAAGGTGTTCAGCGGCGGCCGTGCCGCGCACCCAGTGGCTTCAGAAGTGGTGCAGTCTTTTTTGCAAGCCATGCAAGAACGCGACCTGCAAAAAGCCCAAAGTTTGTTGCACCCCGACTTCCGCATGTGCTTTCCGGGCTCGGTGGTGATGCACAACTTGTCCGAGCTGACCGCTTGGGCTGCCCAACGCTACAGCCGTATCGGCAAACATTACGAACAGTTCGAAGAAAGCTGGCAAGGCGATGCCACCGTGGTGTTTTGCCATGGCACCTTGCAGGGCACCTGGCTCCAGGGTGCGCCTTTTGAAGGCATCCGCTTCATCGACCGGATGGAAGTGCGCGGCGGCCTGATATACCGCCAGGATGTTTGGAACGATCTGGCCGAACACCGCCAAGCCTGAGCCCACATTCAATCCTTCTTTTTGTTTTTGTCCTTGTCCCGGTTGATGATGTCGGGGGTGACGGCATCGACGACATTGACCACGGTCTTGACCCCGTAAATCACGGTAGACGCAGCGACATCAGCAATCGCCAACACCGTACAGCCTTGCAGTAAAGGCATGGCCAAAAAGGCAACGATCAGGAGACGGGTTCTCATCATTTTTTGCATTTCAGATTCAAATAGGTGGCTTGCGCCCGCAAGACATTCAGTCGGTCATTGAGGCGCTCATCAACCGCCAAGGGGCAGGCAATAGACACTCAAGACGTCCATTGACGCAGGGTCTTTGCAGAAAGCGACAGGATACTTGTATTTTTCAAGCATTGACCCCAATCCTATACTCTGGCCTTGACCCTCACCAACCACACGCCATTTAAACCTGGGATGCCCAGCGAAATCCCTGAAGAGTTGTTGGCAAACCGCAAGGCCCTAGAGAGCGTCTGATTCCCCGCATTGTCACCCACAGCTCGCAAAAAATTCATCGCCATGACCCCGCGCCGATGAAGACCGAAATGGGGATGTTCACCCTGGAGGACTGCCCGTGATACGGACACAAGTTGGCATCATTGGCGCGGGCCCCGCGGGCTTCATGCTTTCTCACCTGCTGCATCTGGAGGGCATCGAGTCGGTCATCATTGAACGCTCGCAAAAAGACCATGTGCGCTCCCGCCTTCGCGCCGGAGTGCTCGAACAGGGCACTGTGGAGATGATGCGCGAGGTCGGCCTGGGTGAACGCATGGACCGACTGGCGCTTGAACAACACGCGCTGGATTTTCGCTTCAACAACCGCTCTCACAGGCTGGACTTCCACGAGGCATCGGGCGGGCGGAGCGCCTGGGTCTATCCGCAGTACGAGGTGGTGGCCGATCTGATGCAAGCTCGCGAGGAGGCAGGTGCCCAGATTTTTTATGACGCGCCCGTGACGCACATCGAAGGCCTGGAAGGCAGCCGACCCACCATCCATTTCGAGTCCGAAGGCCAACCACTCGAATTGTCCTGCGATTTCGTGGCGGGCTGTGACGGCTTTAGGGGCATCAGCCGCAGCGCCATTCCTGACGACAAGCTGCGGCTTTATGACCGTGTTTACCCCTTTGGATGGCTGGGCATTTTGGCTGACGCACCACCGGCCATCCAAGACATCACCTGGGGTTGCCATCCCGATGGTTTCGCCATGATGAGCATCCGCACGCCCGAGGTCACCCGCTTGTATTTGCAGTGCGACCCTGACGACAGCCCCGACAACTGGTCCGACGATCGCATCTGGGCAGCATTGCACAAGCGTCTCGATGTCGATGGGCAGCCCCCCATCAATGAAGGTCGCATCACGCAAAAAGCCATCACGGCCATGCGCAGCTTCATCTGTGAACCCATGCGCTTTGGCCGCCTGTTCCTCGCTGGCGATGCCGCCCACATCGTTCCCCCCACAGGTGCCAAGGGTTTGAATGCTGCGATGGCGGACATCAAGGTGCTTGGCCGTTCGCTGGTGGAACACTACAAACGCCATGACCAACGCTGGCTAGACGGCTACGCCGACACTTGCCTCGAACGCATGTGGTTGGTCCAGCGGTTCTCGGCGGGCCTGTGCACGATGGTCCACCAATTTCCGGGGCAAAGCGCATTCGAACGCGGTATGCAACTGGCTGATCTGAACTACATGACCGGGACTCGCGAAGGGCGTGCAGTGTTCGCGCACAACTTCACGGGTCTGCCCGTTCAAGCCTGATGGGTTTCACCCTCTGGGTCTGTATGCCCAAAAGGGAGCGGAGGGCCTCTGAAAAGCCAGCCCCGCTTAAGCTTGTCGGTGACAGCTTATTGAGGGTTCAATGCATCAAGTGCATGCCACCTTGTGGCGTTGTGCCTTTGCATCCAAGCCGTTCAAGTAAGATGACTTTGGGGACAGCCAATCATCAAAAAGACCGCCGCAGATTGCTTTCCCAAACCATGAAAGAAATCACACATGTTGGTACGCCTTTTATATGTCAGCCAGCCAGTAGGGCCGATCACTACGACGGTCACGACGTCGATCTTGGTGAAATCCCAAGCCAATAACAAAAAGGCCAATATCACCGGTATTTTGTGTCAAGGCGCAGGCTTATGGCTGCAGGCATTAGAGGGTGAAAGAAGTCAAGTCAACCGTCTTTACTCGCGGATCATGGGGGACCGCCAGCACCACAATCTCGAGATATTGTCGATGCACGAAATTAAGCATCGACAATTTGAGCAGTGGTCCATGGCACTGGTTCATCTGGACAAAGATGATCCGATGGTCAAGATGGCGCATCCAGAATTTGATCCTTACTCAGCCTCAGCAGAGGACGCCATGTCATTGCTGGATGTACTCATCAAATCAAGCAGCCCAATCACCATGATGGATGCGTGACCACCACATTGGTCGCTGGTAACTTTTTGACGGCGGGTAAATTGGTGAGTAAAAAATGCGCCGGAAGGCGCATTTTTATTGGGTCTCATTCTACGTGGTAGATCTCCCTGATGGCCAGTCCAAATTCCCCCACCCGTGGCCACCCCAAATTCCCCCAGGCAGCGCCTTCAGATTATGACCCGTCAGCTTGGATGGCCAAGCGTGCTGCCGCCTCCTTGAGCCTGTAGCTCTTGCCCTCAAACTCCAGCATCACGCAGCGGTGCATCAACCTGTCCAAGATCGTGCTGGCCATCGTC
>NZ_JBILQU010000134.1:0-5897 GCF_044373035.1 Limnohabitans sp.
ATCGGTGACGCGCCACGGGCCGAAAACCCATGTTCTCCAGCACTTGGCCCAGCGCCTGCGGACGGCTGGTGGCGTATTCGATGAATTCAATGCCCGCGATGCCCAATCGGTTGGGCATGTCGGGCACGGCTTCGCGGTCCAGTTTGTTCAAGCTCATCTCGTCGCTCCAGTTGCAATGTGTAGGAGCCCACCCCTGTGGGCGATGGTTTTGGGGGTGTGTGCCACACCCATCGCCCACGGGGTGGGCTCCTACAAAAAGAGGTTCAATTCATTGGCCATGTTGGTGGACAAAACAGGTTCAGTAACTCAGTTGCGCCACACGGCGCAGCAATTCGGCCGTGGTGGTCGGCAGGCCAAAAAATTCCAAATAGGCTGGAATCTGTTCGTAAAGCATGTCGGTGCCCACCTGCGTGCGGCAGCCGCGCGCTTGGGCTGCCGCCAAAAACGCGGTGGTCTCGGCTCGCATGACCACCTCGCCCACAAAAGTGTCAGGCGACAGGCGCGAGACATCCAGGGGCAGCGGGTCGCCTTCGTTCATGCCCAAGGGTGTGGCATTGACAACCAGGTCATGCCCCATCGGGTCGTTCGAGCCGGTGCGCACATCGATTTGCGGGTAGTTATCCCTGAGCCGCTGGGCCAGCGCTTCGCAGCAAGCGGTGTTCACATCGAACAGGCTGATGGCCGCAATGCCTGCGCCCGCGAGTGATGCTGCAATCGCACAACCCACACCGCCTGTGCCCACCACCAAAACACGTTTGCCCGTCAGGTCAAAACCCTTGCGCTGCACACCGCGCACAAAACCGGCACCGTCAAACATGTCACCCACCAAGCGGCCATCGGCCAATCGCTTGACCGCATTGCAAGCTCCCGCCACGCGCACGGTGGTAGTCACTTCATCGAGCAAACCCACGGTGCTGACCTTGTGTGGCATGGTGATCAGCGCACCCCGGATGTTTTCGAGCGTGAACACAGACTTCAGGAAAACTGGGTAGTTCTCGGCTGTGCAACCCATGGGCACCACCACCGCGTTGATGCCCGCCTCGTTGAAGTACGGGTTGTAAATCATCGGGGACTTGAAGGTGTGCGTGGGGTAGCCGATGTGCGCGATGAGTTCGGTGTGGCCGTTGATCATGGGCTAGGAAAAAGAAGCCCGCATCTTTGAACCATGCGAGCAGAAGGAATCAGAAAATGCCCCCCTGAGTGCGGGGGCTTGACCCGCTACAACACCAGGCTGCAGCGGGCGCGTCTCATCCCTGAGCCACGGCTGGTGCCGTGGCCAGTGGGCTTACTTGCGCAGCTTGGCCAACTCGGCTTGCAGTTCGGCCACGGTGGCGGCAATCGCCTCGCCGTGCTTGGCAATCACGGGCTTCATCTTGTCGCGCAAGATGGCCACTTCGGCTGCGGGCAAAGTAGTCACTTGCATGCCATTTTTCTTCAGGTTCTCCAGCAAGCTGGCTTCTTGCGCGCGCGCTTGGGTGCGCTGGAACTTCGAGGACTCGGCCGCCGCGTCGCTCAAGATTTTCTTTTCAGCGGCCGACAAGGTGTCCCAGAACTTCTTGCTGATGACGATCGACTGGGGGTTGTACTGGTGACCGGTCAGGACCATGTGCTTTTGCACTTCGAACAGCTTGGCACCGTTGATGGTGGCCACCGGGTTTTCCTGGCCGTCCACGGCTTTTTGCTCCAGCGCAGCGTACAGCTCAGGGAATGGCAGCGGTGTGGGGTTGGCACCCAGCGCCTTGACCCAGTCCACGTTGATCGGGTTGGGGATCACGCGCAGCTTCAGGCCTTCGATGTCCGAGACCTTGTTGATGGCGCGGCGGCCGTTGGTCACATGGCGAAAGCCCAGCTCGTAGTAGCCCAAACCCACCAGACCTTTTTCTTCCAGCTTGGCATGCATCTTCTTGCCAAAAGCACCGTCCACCACGGCGTCAGCTTCTTGGCCGCTGCCGAACATGAAGGGGAAATCAAACACCGAAAAGTCGCGCACTTGCGAAGCAAAGATGCCCGAGTTCATCGAGGCCATCTCCAAAGTGCCGCCTTGAATGGCCGACACGTTGGCTTGGTCGCTGCCCAAAGCGCCAGCGGGGAACACGTTGACCTTGAGCTTGCCGCCCGAGTTTTTCTCGACGATTTCCTTGAACTTTTCCATGCCCTGAATGATGGGGTGGCCCGCTGCATTCTGGTTGGCGAACTTGATGGTTTTGTCTTGCGCCGAAGCCACGCCCATGGCGGCCAGTGCCACGGTGGCGATCAAGGACTTGATGAATACACGTTTCATGAAGGGTCTCCAGTAAAAAGAAGGACGTACGCTGTGCATCAAAGGGGTGGTTGTCAGGCGTACCCGATCAGACAACCACACCCGGGAATCAATAGAACCAACGCGCGGGCACCATCACCAACGCAGGAAAGAGCACCATGGCAAACATGACGGTGAACTGGGCGATCATGAAAGGCATCACGCCACGCGTGACCTCGTCCATGCTGATTTTTCCGACACCCGCCACCGCGTTGAGCACCGTTCCCACGGGCGGTGTGATCAGGCCAATGGCGCAGTTGATGATGAACAGCACGCCGAAGTAAATCGGGTCGATGCCTGCTGCCTTGACCACCGGCATGAGCACAGGGGTCAACAGCAAAATGGTGGGCGTCATGTCGAGCGCGGTGCCCACCACAATGATGATCACCATGATGGTGAACATGAGCAAGCGAGGGCTGTCGAGCAAGGGCTGCAAAATTTCGATCAGCTGGGCTGGCAAATTGGCCACCGTGATGAGCCAAGCCGAGACCATGGCAGCAGCCACCAAAAACATCACCACCGCGCTGGTTTTGGCCGAGCTCACAAACAAGGGGTACAGGTCTTTCAGACCCAGTTCACGGTAAACGACAGTGGAGATGAACAAGGCGTAAACCGCCGCCACCACCGCCGCTTCGGTGGGGGTAAAGATGCCGAACTTCAAGCCAAACACGACGATGAGCGGCATCACCAGGGCCCAAGTGGCTTCGCGCATGGCCACCAGGATCTCGCCCATCGACTTGCGTGGCGGCACCTGCACCATTTCCCGCCGCGCCAACCACCACCAGGTGACCCAGAGCGAAGCACCCAACATGATGCCGGGCACGATACCGGCCATGAACAGTTTGGAGATGGACACATTGCCCGCCACACCAAAGATCACAAAGCCAATGCTGGGCGGAATGACCGGGGCGATGATGCTCGCTGAAGCAATCAAGCCTGCCGACCGGGCCCGGTCATGACCGGCCGCCACCATCATGGGCAAGAGCAAGGCCGACAGCGCCGCCGCATCGGCCACCGCCGAGCCCGACAATGCCGCCATGATCACGGCGGCCATGATCGTCACGTAACCCAGGCCGCCCTTGATGTGGCCCACACAAGCCATTGCAAAGTTCACGATGCGGCGTGACAAACCGCCCGCGTTCATGATCTCGCCCGCCAGCATGAAAAACGGCACGGCCAGCAAAGGGAAACTGTTGGCGCCTTCGAGCAGGTTTTGCGCGAGGATCTGGGCATCGAACATGTTCAAGTGCCACATCAGCGCCACGCCGCAGATCAAGAGCGAAAACGCAATCGGGATGCCGATGGCCATGGCCCCGAGCAGAGAAAAAACAAAAATAGCGATCGTCATGTCAGTCTCTCTTGCGCTCAGGCTTTGCCACCGCCATGGGGCGACTCTTCGGATTCCTGAACCATGACCAGGTCTTCATCGCGCACTTGGCCGGTGAGCAAACGAAACAGATCGGTCAGCAAGATCAGGCCGCCCAACACCGCAAACACCACCCCGGGGGCATACACCCAAGCCATGGTCACTTCCATCACCGCGCTGGTGCTGCCCAGGTTGATCACGGTCTGCTGGTAAGCCCCTTTGAACAGCAGCCAGCAGATGAACAGCATGGCCAGGTAGGACAAGCCAAGGCAAAACTTTTTGCCCGCAGGGCCCAGGCGACCCAGCAACATGTCGGTGCCCAAGTGACCGTGCTCTTTCAAGGCAACGATCGCGCCCATGAAAGTCATCCAGACGAACAACCAGCGCGAGAGCTCCTCAGACAAGGTGATGCCCGAGTTGAAACCGTAGCGCATGACCACATTGCCAAAGACCAGCACCACCATCACGGCCAAACACAGGGCCATGACGATGTTCAGGACTTTGCAAAAACCGTCGATGAATTTTTGAACCAACACACGACTCCGAAAATGGGTTATCGATAATGTACGAACTGGTTAGTTTTTTAGGGATCCGTGATTACCCTGATGTCTTAGTGACATTCAAACTTAACTGTTATGCCGAAATGGTATGACTCACGAAGCGCAGGATCAACTCGACCACATGCACCCTTTTAAGGGTGTTGGCTTTGTCCTGACTGGCCCGGTCCTGAAAGATCAGGCCAAAGGTGTGGCGGTTGGAGACGTTGAAAAACGTGAACGCCGAAATCGCCGAGTGGATGTCCACCGGGTCCAGCCCGGCCCTGAACACGCCCTGCGCCACGCCCCGGTCGTACACGGCCTGGACGGATTGAATGGCATTGGAGTTGAGCGCCTGAATGCTCTGGCTTTGCCGCAAGTAGTCACCGCGCTGGATGTTTTCGTTCATCACCAGGCGAATGAAGTCTTCGTTGTCGCGGTGGTGGTCGTAGGTGAACTCCACCAGTTTTTGCAGCGCCTGCGCAGGCGGCAGGTCGTCCAGGTGCAGGTCCGACTCAATGGCCCGCATCCGGCGGTAAGCCTCTTCGAGCACGGCCAGGTACAAACCATCCTTGCTGCCGAAGTAGTAATAGATCATGCGCTTGCTCGTGCGCGTGGCCGCGGCAATCGCGTCGATGCGCGCGCCCGTGAGGCCCTTGTCGGCAAACTCGTGTGTGGCCACAGCCAGGATCTCGGCCATGGTACGGGCGGGGTCGTTGGTGCGGCTGGAGACGCTGGCCCCGCTAGAAGGGCTCAGCATGGGGTCCGAAGAATGTACCGGTTGGTTCATTGGTCGGAGTATAGAGCGCCTGCAGCCACGTCCAAACAGCTTGGCAAGCATGTGACGCCCTTTGGGACGGCTCACGGCTACAGTGCATGCAGGACAGTTCACTCAAAGGTACAAACATGACAACAATCGGCATGATCGGCATCGGCATGATGGGCCACGGCATCGCGAGCAACCTGCTCAAACACGGGCAAAGCCTGACGGTGCTGGAGCACCCCGGCAACCAGCCGCTGGACACCCTGCTGGCCGCAGGCGTGCGCACCTGCACCACGCCCCAAGCACTCGCTGCGCAATCGGATGTGATCATTTTGTGCGTGACGGGCACGCCACAGGTCGAGGCGGTGCTGCTGGGCGATGACGGCGTCTTGAAGGGCATGCGGCCCGGCACCATTGTCATCGACTGCTCCACCGCCGTCCCCGCCTCCACAGAAAAAGTCGCGGCCCTGGTCATCGCCCAAGGCGGGCAGTTTCTCGATTCGCCCATGACGCGCACCCCCAAGGAGGCTGCGGAAGGTCGGCTGAACTTGCTGGTGGGTGGCGACGCGGCCTTGTTTGAACGCTGCCGCCCTATCCTGGCCTGCTTTGCCGAAAACATCGTGCACACCGGCCCCATTGGCTCGGGCCACCGCATGAAGCTCTTGCACAACTACGTGTCGCTGGGCACCGTGACCTTGCTGGCCGAAGCGGCTGCCTGCGCCCAACGTGCGGGCGTGGACGCCAATACCTTTGTGGAAGTGCTGTCCAAAGGCGGCGGCTGGGGCGCGGCACTGGACCGCCTCAAACCCACCCTGACGTCTGGCGACACCTCGGGCCTGCGGTTTTCGATGAGCAACGCGCTCAAGGACCTGAGCTACTACAACCAAATGGCCATCGACACGCATGCCGACCACACCGTCGCCGCTGCGGTCA
>NZ_JBILQU010000136.1:0-5865 GCF_044373035.1 Limnohabitans sp.
TGGTACGGGGTGTAGGCGGTGTACCAAGCGGGGTTTTCGAGGATGTTGCGCAGGATCACGCCCGGGGTGTGGGTGCCGTAATAGCCTTGACCGATGTGGCTTTTGAGCAAGCGGTTCTTTTGCGCCAGGGCCTTGAGTTCTGCCAAAGCGGCCGCTTCGGTGATGGGCGCGGGCAAGACCATGTCCTGGGCGCGGGCGATGCTGCGCGGCACGATGGATTCGATCAAGGACCTGCGTGATGCCTCACCGATCACGCCCAGCATGTGCTGTTCGTCGGCACCGCTGATGCCGATGTGGCGGGCGATGAATTCGGACGGGTTTTCGAGCTCGGTCAAGGGCTTGAGGGTGGACATCAGCATGAGTGGCTCCGGTTAATCGTTCAAGCTGCAGAAAAGGCTTTGTAAGCGGTCTCGTCCAGCAGGACATCGGTCTGCGCTGGGTTGGACAGCTTGACCTTGAAGAACCAGCCTTTGCCCAGCGGGTCGGTGTTGGCCAGCGACGGGTCGCCGCGCAGTTCTTCATTGACTTCGGTGATCTCGCCGTCCACCGGCATGTAAACATCGGCTGCGGCCTTGACCGACTCGACCACGCCAGCAACCTCTTTGGCCGCGAAGGTTTTGCCGACTTCGGGCAGGTCAACAAACACCACATCGCCCAGCGCATCCTGCGCGTGGTGGGTGATGCCCACGACAGCGGTGTCGCCGTCAATGTGCAACCATTCGTGGTCTTCGGTGTACTTGATCATGAGGGGGCTCCTTGTGAATTTAATTGTGGTCATTTAATTGGGGTCAGATCCCAATTGTTTGCCTTGAATGCGTGTGTGGATTTAATTGGGATCTGACCCCAATTAACCGATTAACTTCAACCACGGACATAGCGGTTGGGCACGAAGGGCAGGGGTCTGACTTGCATGGGCACGCTTTTGCCGCGCACCATGGCATTCAGACGTGTGCCCGACGCCGCGTATTCTGCCTGCACATAGGCCAGCGCCACGGGCTGGTCCGCGGTGGGGGCCAGCAGTCCGCTGGTGACTTCGCCCACTTTTTGGCCAGCGTCGTTGTGCAGCTCGACATGCTCGCGCACCGGCACCCGTTCCAGGCCCACCAAGCCCACGCGCAAACGCTGGGCTGGCGCTGTGCCATCCAGTTGTGCAAGCACCTTGTCGGCACCCGGAAAGCCGCCTGCGCGGGCACCGCCGGTGCGCCGCACCTTTTGCATGGCCCAGTTCAGGCCCGCTTCAACCGGGGTGGTGGTGGTGTCGATGTCGTTGCCGTACAGGCACAGCCCGGCTTCCAGGCGCAGCGAGTTGCGGGCTCCCAGGCCAATTGGCTTGACTTCGGGCTGGGCCAGCAGGGCGCGGGCAAAGGCCTCGGCCGCGTGGGCGGGCAGGGAAATCTCAAAACCGTCTTCGCCGGTGTAGCCGCTGCGCGTTATATACAGGTCAGCGCCTTCCAAGGTGGCAGCCATGCCGGTCATGAACACAAGTTGCTCAACCCCGGGCAAGAGGCGCTGCAAAGCGGTGACGGCTTGCGGGCCTTGCAGGGCGAGCAAGGCGCGGTCAAATTGCGGCTCGATGGTGCATCGGCTACCGATGCGTTGCTGGATGTGCGCCAGATCGCCGTGTTTGCAGGCGCCATTGACGATCACAAAAATGTCCTCGCCCCTGTTCACAAACATCAGGTCGTCGATGATGCCGCCCTCGTCATTGAGCAGCAGGCCGTAGCGTTGTTTGTGGACGCCCAAACCGATCACGTCCACCGGCATCAGGCTCTCGAAGGCGGCCGCTGCATCCGGGCCCGGTAGGCGCAACTGACCCATGTGCGAGACATCGAACAGGCCCGCCGCATTGCGGGTGTGGTGGTGCTCGGCCACCAAGCCTGCCGGGTATTGCACTGGCATGCTGTAACCGGCAAAAGGCACCATGCGTGCGCCCAGCTCGGTGTGCAGCGCATTCAAAGGGGTGGTGAGCAAGTCGGCAGAAGCGGTCACAAAAACTCCAAGGGCAATGAAAAACCACAGCACTGGCTGTGGCGCTTGCCCTCGCTGTCCGCTTTACCTGAGAGATTCGCCGGGAACCTCAGCTCAAAAGCCGATCGTTCTGCGGGTTGCTCCTTCGGTGGATGCCGTGGATCGATGTCCCGGCACCTCTCTCCAGTGAGGTAACGCTTTGGATAAAGCGTTTTGTCAGTCCTTTTGCCTGAGCGTTCAGCAGCTGGTCACAGCGCCTGCGCCTTCGGCGGCCTGACTTGTTTCACGAGGAAGCAAGTCAGGCGCTCTCCTGACAGGGGTGAATTCTAACCACCACAGCACTCCAGTCTGCAAAATCTTTCAAAGTGTTGGTATCTCACCCCAGACACGCGATCAAGTCCATGTAAAGTCATCCGTATTCATATTGAGACAGCCGCAAGGACCTCCATCACCACCATGGCCATCAAAAAATCCGACCTGTATTCCTCTCTTTGGGCCTCTTGCGACGCATTGCGCGGGGGCATGGATGCCAGCCAGTACAAGGACTACGTTCTGTTCATGCTGTTCATCAAATACGTGAGCGACAAATACGCCGACAGCGACGACTTTGCCCCGGCGGTGGTCATCCCCCAAGGGGCCAGCTTCAAGGACATGATTGAGCTGAAGGGCAAGAGCGACATTGGCGACAAGATCAACACCCAGATCATCCAGCCGCTGATTGATGCCAACAGCAAGCTGGCCCGCAGTGATTTTCCGGACTTCAACGACCCCAACAAACTGGGCGAAGGCAAGGAAATGGTTGAGCGGCTGGGCAATCTGATCGCGATATTTCAAAAGCCCGAGCTGGACTTTTCGCAAAACCGCGCCGACCACGACGACATCTTGGGCGATGCGTATGAATTCCTGATGCGCCACTTCGCGCAAGACTCGGGCAAAAGCAAAGGCCAGTTCTACACCCCCAGCGAAGTCAGCCGCATTTTGGCCAAGGTGCTGGGCGTGGGGCCAGACAACACCAGCGCCAAAACCACCGCGTATGACCCCACCTGCGGGTCCGGATCGCTGCTGCTCAAAGTGGCCGCTGAAGCGGGCAAGCAAATCACCCTTGAAGGCCAAGAAAAAGACGTGACCACTGCGGGCTTGGCCCGCATGAACATGATCTTGCACGACTTCCCCACGGCCAACGTGCTGAGCGGTAACACGCTCACTGCGCCCAAGTTCAAAGACGGCGAACAGCTGCGCACTTACGACTACGTGGTGGCCAACCCGCCTTTTTCTGACAAAGAGTGGAGCACAGGCTTGACCCTTGGCGACAGCGGTGCAAGCGACCCGTACCAGCGCTTTGGCTGGGGCGTGCCGCCACCCAAGCAGGGCGACTACGCCTACCTCATGCACATCATCCGCAGCATGAACAGCACCGGCAAAGCCGCCTGCATCTTGCCGCACGGGGTGCTGTTCAGGGGCAATGCCGAAGCGGTCATTCGCGAAAAGCTAGTCACCTCGGGCATCCTCAAAGGCATCATCGGCTTGCCAGCCAACCTGTTTTATGGCACGGGCATTCCGGCCTGCGTGCTGGTGCTGGACAAGCAAAACGCCAACGCCCGCAAAGGCGTGATGATGATCGACGCCAGCAAAGGCTTCATCAAAGACGGCAACAAAAACAAACTGCGCGAGCAAGACATTCACAAAATTGTAGATGCGTTTGACAAGCTCGAAGACCTTGCAGGTTTCGCCCGCATGGTGCCGCTGGACGAAATAGCCAGCGAGAAAAACGCCTACAACCTCAACCTGCCGCGCTACATCGACAGCACAGAGGCCGAAGACATTCAAGACTTGCAAGCCCACATGACAGGCGGCATTCCCAACCGCGACCTGGACGCACTGGCCGCTTACTGGAAGGTCATGCCCGGTTTGCGCAACCTGCTGTTCAAGCCCCTGCGCGAAGGCTATGCCCAGCTGCAGCAACCCATGAACGAGGTCAAGGCTGCCGTGCTGGCCCACCCCGAGTTTGTGGCCTTCAACACCCAAGCCACCAGCAGCTTTGCCGCATGGCAAACGCGCAACCTGCCTGCATTGCAAGGCATCCAGCCCGGCGACAAACCCAAGGCATTGGTGGCGCAACTGGCCGAAGACCTGCTGACCACCTTCAAGCCCGTGCCCTTGGTGGACGCGTATGACGTGTACCAACACCTCATGGACTACTGGGCCGAGGTCATGCAAGACGACGTGTACCTGCTGGTGCAAGACGGCTGGGCCAGCGCACGCACCTTGCGCGAAGTGGTGCAAGTCAAAAACAAAGACAACAAACTGGTCTGGCCCGAAGCGCACGACTTTGTGATCAATAAACGCCGCTACAAAACCGACCTGATTCCCCGCGCCTTGCTGATTGCCCGCTACTACGCCGCCGAGCAAGCCGCGCTGGATGCCAAAGTAGCCGAGTTGGACGCCGTGAGCGCCCAACTGGCCGAGCTGGAAGAAGAAAACAGCGCCGAAGACATGACCTTTGCCGGGTTTGAAAAAATCAACGACAAAGAAGTGAAAAGCCGCATCAAGGAAATTGGCAACGATGCGGACGCGGCAGACGAGCTGGCGGTGCTGAAAGCCTGGCTCAAGCTGAGCGATGAAGAAGCCACCCTCAAGAAAACCGTCAAAACACTCGATGCCGCGCTGGAGCAAAAAGCCTACGACCGCTACGCCACGCTGACCGAAGCCGAAATAAAACAACTAGTGGTGCAAGACAAATGGCTGGCCACCCTGAACGCCAGCCTGTCTGCCGAGCTGGACCGCGTGAGCCAAACCCTGACCCGCCGCATCCGCGAACTGGCCGAACGCTACGCCACGCCGCTGCCTGCGTTGGCTGATGAGGTGGAGGCACTGTCGGCCAAGGTGGGCGAGCACCTCAAGCGGATGGGAGTCTCAGCATGAACCATTCAATGATCCCGTTTTTTTTACACACACGGCAACTATCCGGAATTACCGGACAGTTCGTGCAACGCTGCGTTGCATTACTGCAAAAGGGTGCAGTATGGAACTGACCTCTAACACTGGAACCCCGGACTACCAGCAACTGCTGGCGCAAATTTCCGGCACCTTTAGCCAAGGCCAAGCACGTGCCGCGCAAGCGGTCAACACCGTTTTGATCGACACCTACTGGCAAGTGGGTCAGCACATTGTGGAGTTTGAGCAAGCCGGGCAGCAACGCGCCACCTATGGCAAAGCCCTGCTCGAAGACCTGGCCCGCGACCTGACCCTGCGCCACGGCCGGGGGTTCAGCCGCAGCAACATCAACCGCATGCGGCTGTTTTTTCTGTATTACCCAATTTGTGCGAAGGCTTCGCACAAATTGAGCTGGTCGCACTATGTGGAGCTGCTCAAGCTCGACGACGAGCTGGAGCGCAGCTTTTATGAGCAACAAGCCATTGCCGAGCAATGGTCGGTGCCCGAACTCAAACGCCAGAAAAACAGTCAGCTTTTTTTGCGCTTGGCCGCCAGCAAAGACAAGGCGGGCGTGTTGCAACTGGCCCAGACGGGGCAAGTCGTCGAACAACCCGCCGATCTGCTGCGCGAGCCCTATGTGTTCGAGTTTTTGAAGATCCCCGAGCCGCACCAAGTCTCGGAAACCCAGTTGGAGACCCTGCTGTGCGACCACCTGCAGCCCTTCATGCTGGAGCTGGGCAAAGGCTTTACCTTTGTGGGGCGGCAATACCGCATCAACGTGGGCGGCACCCACTACCGCGTGGACCTGGTTTTTTACCACCGCATCCTGCGCTGCTTGAAGTGGACCCCGAATTTGGGACAGGTGTTTAAGTGGGACACTGTCCAAAGAAATGGGTTACCAATGACTGAAACAAAAAAGCGCAGGCTTCATCCACCCGAGCTCAAGGCCAAGCTTGGCTTGGA
>NZ_JBILQU010000039.1:0-25002 GCF_044373035.1 Limnohabitans sp.
TCTGCCCTACCCCCGTCATGAAACAAGTTCTGGTCACCGGAGGCGCTCACCGCCTGGGCGCAGAGATCGTCCGCCAATTTGCGGCGGCGGGCTGGCGCGTGTGGTGCCACTACCAACGCTCGGCCGATGCGGCCAAAGCGCTGCAGGCTGAACTGCAGACTGTTGGGGGCCATGTGGAATGTGTGCAAGCCGATCTGGCCCTGAGCGAACAAGCCGAACAGATGATGGCGCAGATCGCGAAAAGCCAAGGCCCGCTCGACTGCTTGATCAACAACGCCTCACTGTTTGAGCCCGATGAGGGCCCCCAGATGGACTTGCCCGGCGCACGCCTGCAACTCGAAGTGAATTTGATCGCGCCCATGTTACTGGCCTCGCTGATGGCGCAGCAATCCGCCCCCGACGCCAAATCCGGCCAGCGCAGCGTGGTCCATATCCTCGACCAGAAGGTGTTCAACCTGAACCCGGACTATTTTTCGTACACCGTGTCCAAACTCGCACTGGAACGTGCCGTCGCCTTGCAGGCCCAAGCCCTGGCCCCCTTGCGCGTGTGCGGCGTGGCCCCGGGCCTGATGTTTTTGAGCGGCCCACAAACCCAAGAGAACTTTGACCGCAACAGCCGCGTGAACCTGTTGCGCGAGCCGATCGACCCGGCACAGGTGGCGGCCACTTGCCTCTTCCTCGCACAGAACCCTTGCATCACCGGCACCACGGTGTGTGTGGACAACGGCCAGCACCTGGTGCCTTTGGCGCGCGACGTGATGTTTTTGGCCGACCCGAAAGGCGCTGCATGAACGACTTGATGACCTCATTAGCGCTCAATTGTCGCCGCCTCTTTCTGCGCAACCACACGGTGGACGTGCGCATCGGCGCGCACGACTTTGAAAAGCTCGGGCCCCAGCGCATCGTCTTCAACGTGGAGCTTTTCGTGCCCTACAGCGCGTCCACCCCCACACAGGACGACCTGGCCGAAGTGGTGGACTACGACTTCATCCGCGAGGTGATCGCCAAGCGTGTAACCCAAGGCCATATCGTGCTGCAAGAGACCTTGTGCGACGACCTGATGCGCGAGCTGATCGCCCACCCGCAGGTGCAGGCGGTGCGACTGTCCAGCTGCAAACCCGATGTGTACCCGGACTGCGAAGCCGTCGGGGTTGAAATTTTCCAAATCAAACCCGCGCCATGAAAACCCCTGCCGGACACCAAACCCTGGAGCTGACCGGTTTGCGTTTTGACGCGAACCTGGGCATTCTGGAACACGAAAAAACCGACCCGCAACCGATTCAGGTGGACGCCGAGCTGAACCTGGGTACGCAGCCCCTGATGCCCAGCGACGACGACATCCACCACGTGCTGGATTACCGCAAGGTGCGCAAAATCATCATCGACGAATGCACGGCTGAGCACATCAACCTGTTGGAAACGCTGATCGGCAAAGTCTCAAACCGCCTGATGCAGTTGCCCGGTGTGTTGGGTGTGCGCGTCAAGATTGCCAAACTTGAAATTTTTGAAGACTGCGAAGTGGCCATTCGCATGGAAACCGGACAGTGGTGAACCTCATGAACACAGAAACAGACACAGAAGCAGACAACGCCTGGGTACAAGCGCAAGCCGAATCAGAGGCTGCCAAGGCCATCAAGATCGAGCGCGAAACCCACAAGCTCGAAAAACGCCTGTGCCGCCAAATGGGTCAAGCGATCAGTGACTTCAACCTGATTGAGGCCGGCGACCGCATCATGGTCTGCATGTCGGGCGGTAAAGACAGCTACGGCATGCTCGACATCCTGCTGAAAATGAAGGCCCGCGCGCCGGTCGACTTTGAGCTGGTCGCGGTCAACCTGGACCAAAAGCAGCCAGGTTTCCCGGAGCACATCCTGCCCGCTTACCTCAAAGAGCTGGGCGTGGAATTTCACATCGAGACGCAAGACACGTATTCGATCGTGAAAGACAAGATCCCCGAAGGCAAGACCATGTGCAGCCTGTGCTCGCGCCTGCGCCGGGGCATTTTGTACCGCGTGGCGCGCGAGCTCAAATGCAACAAGCTGGCCCTCGGCCACCACCGCGATGACATGCTGCAGACTTTCTTCTTGAACATGTTCTTTGGCGGCAAGCTCAAGGGCATGCCCCCCAAGCTGGTCAGCGACAACGGCGAATTCATGGTGATCCGCCCACTGGCCTATGTGGCCGAAACCGATTTGATCCGTTGGGCCGCGCACCGACAGTTCCCCATCATTCCGTGCACCCTGTGTGGCAGCCAAGAGAATTTGCAACGCCTGCAGGTGGGCAACATGCTGCGCGAGTGGCAAAAGAAGTACCCCGGCCGCATTGAAAACATGTTTGCAGCTTTGCAAAATGTGGTGCCTTCGCATTTGATGGACGCCCAACTGCACGGTTTCAAGGACCTGAAAATCACGGGCATCGAATCGGATGACGGCGACAAGGCTTTTGACGAAGAAGAGTTCAAGGAAGCGTCCTTGCCGGGCATCCAAGTCATCTCGATGTGAACCTCAAGGGGACAGCTCATGCGCACAGCAAATCAGCAATGCAAGCGGTGGTTTTCGATGGCCTTGGCTGCGATGGCCTTGACCTTCTTGACGGGCTGCGCCTCGATGCGCCTGATCGACAGCGATGTGGTCTCGGTGGCTGCGGTGCCAGCCGGCATGAACTTGCAGGGCGCCAAGTACCGCTTTGAGCGCCTGCCCTCGCAGGTGCACAACCCCGAAGCCGGTGTGGCCGAGCAGCAAGCGCAGGCCGCCATGACGGCCGTGGGTTTGGTGCGTGACGATGCCGCAGCCAGCCTGAGCGTGATGCTGGGCTTCAGTGGCTCGCAGTACCTGGCCGACCCTTGGGGCCGACCCCTAGCGCCGGGCTGGACACCCTTCGGCAGCATCGCCTTCAGATCGGGTTTTGGCGGGGGCTTGGGCTCGCACGTCGGTCTGGGCATGGGCATGCGCTTTCCGCCGCCCACGCATTACCGCCGTGAGGTCAGCGTCATCATGCGAGACCTGAGGTCGGGTCAAGTGGTGTACGAAACCCGCGCCAGCCACGCCGGCCCCTGGAGCGACAGCGTGCCGATTTTTGCCACCCTGTTCCAGGCTGCCCTGGCCAATTTTCCCAACCCGCCTGCTGGCCCACGCCGAGTCAACATCGAAGTGCCGCGCTGAATCTAGGAATTTATGGAACCGACCCGCATTTTGGCCATTCGCCACGGCGAAACCGCCTGGAACGTCGACACGCGGTTGCAAGGCCACCTGGACATCCCACTCAACGATGCAGGACTGCGCCAAGCCGAACTCCTGGCTCGCGCTCTGGTCGAGCGCGAAGTGGTGAATGCGATTTATGCCAGCGACCTGTCACGGGCGCACGCCACGGCCCAAGCCATTGCCCAGTCCATGGACCAAGCGGTCAGCGTCCACGTGGGTTTGCGCGAACGCCACTTTGGTTCATTTCAGGGGCGCACTTACGCTGAGGTAGAAACCGAATTCCCGGAACACGCCTGGCACTGGCGCAAGCGCACGCCGGACTGGACGCCCCCTGAAGGCGGTGAATCGCTGCTGGCTTTGCGCGAGCGCATTGTGCGCACGGTGGACGAATTGGCGGCGCGCCACACAGGCCAGCAAATCGTGATGGTGGCGCACGGCGGGGTGCTGGACATCCTGTACCGGGCGGCCACCCGCATCGATTTACAGGCCCCGCGCACGTGGTCACTGACCAACACCGCGGTCAACCGCTTGTTGTGGACGCCTGCGGGCTTGAGCTTGGTGGGCTGGGGTGACACGTCCCACCTGGACGCGCTGGGGAAAGACGAATCGTCTTTATAAAGCGCTGTTTTGCAGCGCGGCGATGCGCTCTTCGATCGGAGGATGCGTGCTGAACAGCTGTCCAATGCCCCCCGCAATGCCCATGGCGGCCATGGTTTTGGGCAACTCAGCGGTGTGCACGCCGCCCAAGCGGGCCAAGGCGTTGATCATGGGCTGCTTGCGGCCCATCAGCTGCGCTGCACTGGCATCGGCGCGGAACTCGCGCTGACGGCTGAACCAGGCCACGATCATGGCGGCCACAAAACCGAGGATGATGTCCATCACGATGGTGGTGATGTAGTAGCCCATGCCGGGGCCGGTGTTCTCGCTGTCGCCCTTGCGCAAAAAGCTGTCGACCGCATAGCCCACCACGCGCGAGATGAACACCACAAAGGTGTTCATGACACCCTGGATCAGCGTCATGGTGACCATGTCGCCGTTGGCGATGTGGGCCACTTCATGCGCGATGACGGCTTCAATCTCTTCGTGCGTCATGTTTTGCAGCAAGCCGGTAGACACAGCCACCAGGGCCGAATCGCGGAACGCGCCGGTGGCAAAGGCGTTGGGGTCGCCCGGGAAGATGCCGACTTCAGGCATGCCGATGCCGGATTTGTCAGCAAACTTGCGCACGGTGTCCAAAATCCAGGCTTCGTCGGCGTTGGCGGGTTGGGTGATGACTTTGACACCTGAGGTCCACTTGGCCATGGGCTTGCTGATGAGCAAGGAAATGATGGCGCCGCCAAAGCCCATGATCAGGGCAAAACCGAGCAAAGCGCCCAGGTCCAGGCCGTTGGAAGTCAAAAAGCGGTTGACGCCCAGCAAGTTGGCGACGATGCCCAGCACCACCACAACAGCCAAGTTGGTCATGACAAAAAGAAAAATGCGTTTCATGTTGAGTTTCACTTTCAGCCCGAAAGACGCGGGCACGTTGGGACGAATATTAGGGTGTCGGACTCCAAAATCAAGCCGGGGGCGTGATTTCCGAATTGGCGTACGGTTTTTCGGCCAGGCGCGGGCCTCTGCGAGGCCGAAACACGCTGTCATCGGCGTAAAAGGATGGGTCTTCGTTGGCCAGCCACCAGCCCGGCACGCCCAGCAGCGGCAAGGGACTGAAGGGTTTGCGAGCCAGCTTTTCGGACGTGAGGTCTTGCGCCAGCCAAGCGTCGAGGTCGGCCTGCGCCATGCCTTGCGGCACGCGCCACAGATGCACGGTGATCGATTTGTAGGGCTGCACCGCTTTTTCGAGCGCAGCATGGCCAAAAGCCCAAAGACATGTAAGTGCCCACTCGCTGCGCAAGACAAGGAACGCGTCCATCCATCGGTGCTCGGTCAAGGCAGACCACACGACATCGGAGGTCTGGATCAGCAGCGCGTTTTCATCGAAAACGGTGGCGGCGTCGCGCACCGGGCCGCGCACCTGGCCTACCCCGGCTCGGGCAATTTCGCGGGCCTGCAACTGGTTCAGGCGTTTTTTAGCTTGCGGGAAATGCATCCAGCACAAAGCATTGAAGAAGTCGTGCAAGCCTTCGCGGGTGGGCACCTGGCCGGCGGCGAAGATAAAGTCTTCGTAGGCTTGGCCTTCGGGCAAGTCGGCTTGCGGCACAAAGCGCACAGGGGCATGGCCCGCCGCATTCAAGGCCTCAGGCTGAGGCGTGCCCGCCGCCACTTGGTCAGCAATGGGCTCACCCACGGCCCGCCAATCGACCAACCAAGGGGCGTTCCAGTCGATGTCGGGCACGCTCAGACTGGAAGCTGGCGCACAGCGGTGGCCAGCCCGGTTGGGGCTCAGCCCGCCACCAGACGCCACGGCAGGCTTTCTCCGGAACGCAGGGGCTTGAGCTCGGCCTCGCCAAAGGCAAAGCTCTCTGCAGGCGTCCAGCTTTCGCGGCGCAGGGTGATGGTGCCGGTGTTGCGTGGCAGGCCGTAGAAGTCGGCCCCAAAGAAGCTGGCAAAGCCTTCGAGCTTGTCGAGCGCGCCGGCCTGGTCAAAGGCTTCGGCATACATCTCCATGGCGGCATGCGCGGTGTAGCAGCCTGCGCAACCGCTGGCGTGTTCCTTGAGGTGCGCGGGGTGCGGGGCGCTGTCGGTGCCCAAAAAGAAACGGGCATTGCCGCTGGTGGCCGCCTGCACCAAAGCCAGGCGGTGGATTTCGCGCTTGAGCACGGGCAGGCAGTAGTAATGCGGGCGCATGCCGCCCAAAAACAGGGCGTTGCGGTTGTACAGCAGGTGGTGCACGGTGATGGTGGCCCCCAAATTCGCGTCGCCTGCCGCCACATAGTCGGCAGCTTCTTTCGTGGTGATGTGTTCCATCACGATTTTCAAGCCCGGGAAGTCACGGCGCAGCGGGATCAGATGCTGCTCAATGAACACGGCTTCGCGGTCAAACAGGTCGATGTCGGACGAAGTGACTTCGCCGTGCACCAAGAGCAACACGCCTTCGCGCTGCATGGCTTCGAGCACGGGGTAGATCTTGCGCAGGTCGGTCACGCCCGCATCGCTGTTGGTGGTGGCACCGGCTGGATACAACTTGCAGGCCACAACACCTGCGGCTTTGGCGCGGGCAATTTCTGCCGGTGCCAAGTTGTCGGTCAGGTACAGTGTCATGAGCGGCTCAAAGGCCATGCCAACAGGCACGGCGGCCTGGATGCGAGCCTTGTAGGCCATCGCTTGCTCGGCCGTGGTCACGGGCGGCTTGAGGTTGGGCATGATGATGGCGCGGCCAAACTGCGCGGCGGTGTGCGGCACCACCACGTTCAAAGCGGCGCCATCGCGCACATGCAAGTGCCAATCGTCGGGGCGGATGAGGGTGAGTTCTTGGGTCATGGGGCGTATTGTCTCAAACCTGTCGTCGGCTTGATGTTGCTGGTCCCAGAGATGGGGTCACGGGTCAGGGCTCCTAGGAAAACGGATCGTGGAACCAGAGGCAGGGCTGAGCAGCGCAGCAGCGGGCGGATCAGGGCGGGTGCTTGTTGGAGCGAAGCGAGTTTGCACCCGACCCCGCCCGATGCGAGCAGCGCAAGGAACCCGAAGGGCCCTGACTGCGGCTCGCCTTTCTTTGCTTACTTTCTTTGGCGAAGCCAAGAAAGTGAGTGCGCCGCCGGGCGCAATCCCGGCCAACGGCACCCAAAAAGAACTCAGCATTTAATCGGGATCTGACCCCAATTAAATCAATGCCCGAGGATCTTGGACAGGAAGTCCTGCGCCCGGTCAGTCTGTGGCGAATCAAAGAACTGCTGCGGCGGGGCTTGTTCGACCACCTGGCCTTGGTCCATGAAGATCACGCGGTCGGCCACCGCCTTGGCAAAGCCCATTTCGTGTGTCACACACAACATGGTCATACCCTGGCTGGTCAGCTCGATCATCACGTCCAGCACTTCCTTGATCATCTCGGGGTCGAGGGCCGAGGTGGGCTCATCGAACAGCATGATCTTGGGCGTGAGGCACAGGGCACGGGCAATCGCCACGCGCTGCTGCTGGCCGCCGGACAACTGCAGCGGATACTTGTTGGCGTGCTCAGCAATGCGCACGCGCTCGAGTTGCACCATGGCTTTGTCGATGGCTTCCTTACGGGGCATCTTGGCCACCCAGGTGGGTGACAAGATCAGGTTTTCCATCACCGTCAGGTGCGGGAACAGGTTGAACTGCTGGAACACCATACCGACTTCACGGCGCACTTTGTCGATGCCTTTGAGGTCATCGCCGAGCACGGTGCCGTCTACCGTGAGCGTGCCTTCCTGGTATTCCTCCAGGGCGTTGATGCAGCGGATCAGGGTGGATTTGCCCGAGCCCGAGGGGCCGCAAATGACCACTTTTTCGCCTTTGGCAAACTGCAGGTTGACGTCGCGCAGCACGTGGTAGCCATTGCTGGCATACCATTTGTTGACGCCTTTGAACTCGATGAGGGGGTTAGCGTTGGAGGTCATAAAGGTCTTTCGTTCAGCGGACTTTGCTCACGGCCGTGCGCTCTTCGATCCACAGGCTGTAGCGCGACATGGCAAAGCAGAACGCGAAATAAATGAAGGTGATGAAGAGGTAGGCTTCGATCTTGAAGGGACGCCAGTCGGCGTCCGAGTTGAGCGCCAGGCCCAACGCGCCGGTCAGCTCGTACAGCGAGACGATGGTCACGAGCGAGGTGTCTTTGAACAGGCCGATGAAGGTGTTCATGATGGACGGCACCACGGTGGCCAGGGCCTGGGGCAGCACGATCATGCGCTGGGTTTGCCAGTAGCTCAGGCCCAGTGTGGCCGCGGCTTCGGTCTGGCCTTTGGGCAAAGCCTGCAGACCGCCGCGAATCACCTCGGCCATGTAGGCACCGGAAAACAGCGTGATGCCCACCACCACGCGCACCAGCACATCGATCTTCACGCCCTCGGGCATGAACAGCGGCAGCATGAACGAGGCCATGAACAGCACCGTGATCAGCGGCACGCCGCGAACCAACTCGACATAGAGCGTGCACAAGGTTTTGATGGCGGGCATGTTGGAGCGCCGGCCCAAGGCCACAAAGATGGCCAGCGGGAAGGCCAGCGTCATGGAGATCACCGTGAGCATCACCGTGAGCGGCAAGCCGCCCCATTGGTCGGTGTCAACTTCGGTCAGGCCAAAAAAGCCGCCCTTCATCAGCACGAAATACACGGTCAGCATGACCAGCCAAATCAAAGGCAATGCCTTGTTCCAAAAACGGGGCATGCAGCTGATGACGACCACACCCAACATGAGGGCCGTGGCGATCACCGGACGCCAGTGCTCGACTTCAGGGTAACGGCCCATCACGATCAAGCGGCCTTTTTCGGAGATCACGCCCCAGCACGCCCCTGCGCCGCGCACGTCGTTGCAGGCCTGCAAGTTGCTGCCAAAGACGGCTTGCAAAACAGCCCAATCGAGCGAGGAGACCAGCGCCCACAGGCACACGGCCAGCAGCGCCAGCGACATCAGGCTGTTGCCCGGGGTGGAAAACAGATTGCCGCGCAACCAGGCCACGGGGCCTGTGCTGCGGCCTGGCATGGGCCGGGCTTCGGTGGATTTGAAAACGTTCATGTCAGCGCTCCTGGATGGCGGCACTGGCGTTGAACCAGTTCATGAGGGCCGAGGTGAGAAGAGACAGCGTCAGGTACACCAACATCACGATGGACAGCGCCTCGATGGCGCGGCCTGTCTGATTGAGTGTGGTGTTGGCAATCGAGACCAGCTCGGGGTAGCCAATGGCCACCGCCAGAGACGAGTTTTTGGTCAGGTTCAGGTACTGGCTGGTGAGCGGCGGAATGATCACGCGCAAGGCCTGCGGCAACACCACCAAGCGCATGGACTGGCTTTTGCTCAGGCCCAAAGAGGCCGACGCCTCGTGCTGACCCAGCGACACCGAGGCAATGCCCGAGCGCACGACTTCGGCAATGAAGGACGCGGTATAGAACACCAAGCCACACAGCAAGGCCATGAATTCAGGGCTGAACGCGCCACCGTCTTCGATCTGGAAGTCGCCCTTTTTGGGCAAGTCCCATTCGTTGGGCGCACCACCCACCAGCCAACCGAGCACGGCCAGCACCAACGTAACCGCCAGCGACACAGCCCAGACCGGGCGGGTGTGGCCTGTGCGGTCAAAATGCGCCCGTGCCATGCGTCGGTAGACCCACGCAAACACCAAGCCTAGAGCAACACCGACCAAGGCCAGGGTCTGACCCAACTGCCACACAGGCCAAGGGAAGGAAATGCCGTTTTTGCTCAAAAAGAAGTGGCCTGCCTGCCAAGCCTGCTCCAGGTCGGGAAGCATCTCGGTGAAGACCAGATACCAGATGAGCAACTGCAGGTAGACCGGCACGTTGCGGAAAAATTCGACGTAGGCGTAACAGATTTTGCGCACCAAAAAATTGGCCGAAAACCGCCCGACACCCACCAGCACACCCAGCACCGTGGCCAGCAAGATGCCGATCACGGCAACCTTGAGCGTGTTGAGCATGCCGATGGCAAAAGCCACGAAGTAAGAGCTGTTGTGCGCGTACTCGATCACCGATTCGCTGATATCAAAGCCAAACGGTTGAAACAAAAAGTCGTAGCCGCTTTGGATGCCGCGCAGGCGCATGTTGGTGAGCGTGTTGTGCACCAACAGGGCCACCAGCGCCAAAGCCGACAAGATGGCGACGACCTGGTAGATGACCGAACGCCCTTCGCGGCTGCGCCACGAAATCGATCGGGTTTTCTTGCCGGGCAAGGGCCTGGCCTCGATCATGGAGAAATGGGACATGGGAGCTGCCTGAAAAATGACGGGGGGTAAAAAATACGCCCCGTGAGGGGCGTATCCAGAACCTTCAAAAAAGGCAGGCGATCAACGCAGCGGTGAGGCGTACATCAGGCCGCCCTTGTTCCACTGGTTGTTCAAGCCACGTGGCAGGTTGATGGAGGTCTTGGGGCCGACGTTGCGCTCGAACATTTCGCCGTAGTTACCGGTCGTCTTGATGGCGCGGGCCAACCACTCCTTGTCCAAGCCCAGGTGCTTGCCCAGGTCTTCGGTGGCACCCAGCAAACGGCCCACTTGGGGGTTGTCGCTGGTTTTCATTTGGTCCACATTGGCTTGGGTGATGCCGTACTCTTCGGCTTCGATCAGGCCGGAAAGCACCCATTTGTTGATGGCAAACCACTCGTCGTCACCACGGCGCACCATCGGGCCCAAGGGCTCTTTGGAGACCAGATCGGGCAAGATCACGTGGGCTGCAGGGTCTTTGGCTTCCTTGGCGCGCACAGAGGCCAGGCCCGATGCGTCGGTGGTGTAGGCCTGGCAACGGCCAGAGAAGTAAGCGCCGGTGGCGGCTTCGACTTTTTCAAACACGACAGGCTTGAGGTTGAGCTTGTTGGCGCGGGAGAAGTCGGTCAGGTTTTTCTCGGTGGTGGTGCCGGACTGCACGCACACGGTGGCACCCTTGAGTTGCTTGGCGCTGGTGATTTTGCCTTTGGGCACCATGAAGCCTTGGCCGTCATAGTAATTGGCACCGATGAAGTGCAGACCCAAAGAGCCATCGCGGTTCAAGGTGTTGGTGGTGTTTCGGGCCAGCACATCGACTTCGCCAGACTGCAAGGCGGTGAAACGCTGTTGCGCGGTCAAAGGCACGTACTTGACTTTGGTGGCGTCGCTCAGCACGGCTGCGGCCACAGCACGGCAGTGGTCCACGTCCAGACCCGACCAGTTGCCACTGGAGTCAGCAGCCGAAAAACCGGCCAGACCGGTGTTGACACCGCAGACGATTTGGCCGCGTTGCTTGATCTGGTCCAGGGTTTTGCCCGCCATGGCGGAGGTGGCGGCCAGCAGGCCTGCCGTGGCCAGCACGGAGCCGATCAAGGTGTGTGTCATTTTCTTCATGGTTTAAATCCTCTTGTGAAATGGTGAGTAGCAAATCGCCACCCGCAGATTAAATGCCAAATCCAACTGTGAACCGCCTAGGAGCTACCCTAAGCCTAAATCGAACAGGGGAAATTTGAGTCTCACACCCCCATGGTGCACCACAGATTCAGCAGCTGGTGCATTGCACAAAATATGCCCGCACACCAGCGTGTGAGAAATATAGTCAGTTTGTTGTCAGTCCCCATCAGGGAGTACCCCCAGAATCCATGCAAAAAATGCATAAGGCAATACATGCCATGAAAAAACCCGCTCAGTGGCGGTTTAACGCGACGAATGCACCGAAGAGGTGCTCTGGGTCAGGTGCAGCCACAACTGATGGGCCGAACTTTTGAAACAGGGCTTGGCCCCTGATTTTTCGCGGTAAGCCCGCACCTCCATGCTGAGCGCCAGCGTTTGCCCATCGGGCATGCTCACCTCAACCAGGGTGCCGGCCTGGATTTCTTTTTTGACCGCACTGCGCGGCAAGAACGCAATGCCGTGGCCCTCCAGGGCCATCACTTTCAGACCTTCAGCCATGTCGGTCTCATAGACCCGGTCCAGATGCACCGGCACACCCGCTTGTTTCAAAATCCAATCGGTCACGCCGCCCAAATAGGCCCCGGGCGCGTAGCCCAAATAGGGCAGTGGCCGTGCGGCATGACCGGGCAAGCTGAACAGCGCCCGCCCATCGGCCGTGCTTTGCACATAGGGCGCAATCACCTCGTGCCCCAACACCACCATGTCGTAACGCTCGGGGTCAATTTGCAGGGGCTGCGAGGGGTGGTGGTAAGCAATCAACACGTCGCAGCCGCCCTCCACCAAGCGCATGGCCGCGTCGTGCACGTTCAGTGCCATGAGCCGGCTTTTCATGGGCCCAAAGGTCTCACGCAAACTGGCCACCCAAGGCGGAAAAAACGTGAATGCCAAGGTGTGCGGCACCGCAAACTGGATGATGTCCTGACCCACCGCATTGTGGCCGCGCAGCATGGCACGGGTGTTTTGCAGCGACTGCAGCATCTCCAGCGCCTGGGCATACAAGGTCTCGCCCGCAGGGGTGAGCCGGGTCGGGTAGGAGCTGCGGTCGACCAAGTCTGCCCCGGCCCAGGCCTCCAGCGACTGGATACGCCGGGAAAACGCCGGTTGTGTGACGTGCCGCAACTGCGCCGAACGGCTGAAACTGCGCGTTTCAGCCAAACTTACAAAATCTTCAAGCCATTTGGTTTCCATGCGCGCATTATCGTTTCAGCCCCAAGCCGATCCACCAGCACCATGTCTGCATCACCCCGCAGGCACCGAAACCGTTTCAAAACTTGTCACCAAACGACTTGGGCGGGGTGACGCCCAAGTGCTTGAACGCCGCCAACGTGGCCATGCGCCCGCGTGGCGTGCGCTGCAGATAGCCTTGCTGAATCAAATACGGCTCGATCACGTCTTCGATGGTGTCGCGCTCCTCGCCGATGCTGGCCGCGATGTTGTCCAGACCCACTGGGCCGCCGTCAAAGCGGTGGATCACGGCTTCGAGCAGTTTGCGGTCCATCAGGTCAAAGCCTTCCGGGTCCACATCCAGCATGACCAAGGCCTTTTGCGCCAGGCTTTTGTCGATGGTGCCATCGCCCTTCACATCCGCATAGTCGCGCACCCGGCGCAGCAGGCGGTTGGCAATGCGAGGCGTGCCGCGTGAACGGCGGGCGATCTCGAACGAACCTTCGGGGTCAATCGGCGCTTTGAGCAAGCCGGCACTGCGCGTGACGATGCGGGTCAGCTCCTCGGGCGTGTAAAACTCCAAGCGTGACACGATGCCAAAGCGGTCGCGCAAAGGGTTGGTGAGCATGCCGGCCCGGGTGGTGGCCCCCACCAGGGTGAAGGGTTGCAAGTCGAGCTTGATGCTGCGCGCCGCAGGCCCTTCGCCGATCATGATGTCAATCTGGTAATCCTCCAGCGCGGGGTACAAAATTTCTTCGACCACGGGCGAGAGGCGGTGGATCTCGTCAATGAAGAGCACATCGTTGCGCTCCAGATTGGTGAGCAGCGCGGCCAGGTCCTTGGGCTTTTCAAGCACCGGGCCGCTGGTCTGGCGCAGGTTAACGCCCAGCTCGGCGGCAATGATGTGGCTCAGCGTGGTCTTGCCCAAGCCCGGCGGGCCAAACAGCAGCACATGGTCGAGTGGCTCTTCGCGCATCTTGGCGGCGCTGATGAAAATCTCCAGTTGCTCGCGCACCTTGACCTGGCCGACGTATTCGCCCAGCAGCTTGGGGCGCAGGGCGCGTTCAATGGCCTCTTCTTGGTGCGACACGGGGGCCGCAGAAATGACCCGGGGTTCGGGTTGAGGGGCAAAGTCGTCTGTGCGGATGCTCATGGGGTGACCAACTCGATGATGTCGTTGAGCTCAAGACGAGCAGTTTGAAAAATAGCGTCGCTGACCCGCTTCCAGGGGTGCGGTGTCGCACCCCGCTGGCGCCAGTCAAAGCTCTTGGGTTGGTTGCAAATGATGTAGCTCGGCTGCTTGGCCGTTTTGCTGTTGTCGATCGCAAACGGGTTGGTGGCGTTGTAGGCCGCCGTGGACATGGGAAAGCCGATCACGATGGAAGTCCTGTCGTTGAAGGCTTTGGGCGACAGCACCAGCATGGGGTGCATGTCGCGCATTTCGCGGCCCGCCTGCGGGTTGAAGTTGATCCAGATGATGTCTTGCCGCTCAGGCACCCAAACGGCTCGGCTCACTTGACGCCCTCAGATCCAGCACCGAACTCCACGCCTTGCGGCGCATCGGGCATCACTTCGCCACCGTGCACCTGCGGGTCAAAGGCGGCAAGCTTGTCTTGCAGGCTCGGGCGCTGGGGCACGGCGCGCAGCTCCAGACAGCCCTTGGCCACCACCGTGGCCTGCAAGGGCGTGCCGGGCGTGATGCCCAGCGACTGCATCAACTCGCGGCTGAGCCGGATGCCGTGGCTGTTGCCCCAGGTGGAAATGGTCAAGGCGGTGGTTTTCATGGCGTCAGTATATCCATTGGATATCCAAATGCAAGCAAACCCCCTTGCTTATTTGTTCAGGGCTTTGAGTGCCAGCTTGATGCCCTCGCTCACCCCCACATCGGCGGGCAAGCTCTTGAGGGCGGCAGCGGCTTCTTTGTCGCTGTAACCCAGCGCCAGCAAAGCTTGTTGGATGTCGCTTTGCGCGTCGGGGGTGTTCACCGCAAACAAGCCGCCCAAGTCGCCGCCCAGCTTGCCTTTGAGTTCCAGCAGCAAGCGCTCAGCGGTTTTTTTGCCGATGCCGGGCACTTTGACCAGACGGCCGACTTCTTGCGTGGTGATGGCCTGCGCCAGATCGGTCACGCTCATGCCCGACAGCACGCTCAAAGCGGTGCGGGGGCCGACGCCAGAGATCTTGATGAGCTGACGAAAGGCTTCGCGCTCGGCCAGGGTGGCAAAGCCATACAAAATTTGCGCGTCTTCGCGCACCACAAAGTGCGTGACCAGACTGACTTTTTCACCGGTGGCGGGCAGGTTGTAAAACGTGCTCATGGGCACATTCACCTCGTAACCCACGCCATGGCAGTCCACGATCACCTCGGGTGGGTTTTTGTCGCTGAGAATGCCGGTGATTTTGCCGATCATAGAGAGTGGCCCTTGGATTGCACGGGATAGAGGAAAATCGGGGCTCAACGGCCTGCACACACCGGTCGAAATCCCCAAGAACAGGATTATCCACTTGATCGTCAGACACAGCTTCATTCCGCACAACAACAACCGCTTGTCGCACCTGTGCGGCCCCATGGACGCGCACTTGCGCACCATCGAAGCGGGCTTGCAGGTGAGCATTGCGCATCGCCACGAACAGTTCAAGGTGGATGGCCCCAAGGCCGTGGCCATGCGGGCCATGGAGATTTTGCAAGCGGTCTATGAGCGGGCTGACCGCCCGATTTCGCCCGACATGGTGCAACTCATGCTGGTGGGCGACAGCGGCGGCGAAGAGGCTAACTTGCCGGTACTGCAAACCCGCCGCGCCGACCTGAAGGCGCGCACCCCTGTGCAAGCGGCTTATTTGGAAAGCATCGCCAGCCACGACATCAGCTTTGGCATTGGCCCGGCGGGCACTGGCAAAACCTATTTGGCCGTGGCCTGCGCGGTGGATGCACTCGAGCGCGCCAGCGTGCAGCGCATTGTGCTGACCCGTCCGGCAGTGGAAGCGGGTGAACGCCTGGGCTTTTTACCGGGCGACTTGTCGCAAAAGGTCGACCCCTATTTGCGCCCCTTGTACGACGCGCTGTACGACCTGATGGGCCATGACAAAGTGCTCAAAGCCTTTGAGCGCAACGCGATCGAGGTGGCCCCACTGGCTTTCATGCGCGGGCGCACGCTGAACAACGCCTTTGTGATCCTGGACGAGGCGCAAAACACCAGCACCGAACAGATGAAAATGTTCCTGACCCGCATCGGCTTTGGCGCCAAGGCGGTGGTGACGGGTGATGTGAGTCAGATCGACTTGCCCAAGGGGCAACTGAGCGGCCTGATTGACGCCGAGCGGGTTTTGAAGCGGGTCAAAGGCATTGCTTTCACACGCTTTAGCAGCGCCGACGTGGTGCGCCACCCCTTGGTGGCCCGCATCGTGGACGCCTACGACGCGCAAGGCAGCGCCCCCATGCGTGCGGGCGTCACGACCCGCCGCAAGCCTCTGCCCACCGACGACTGAACACCGAATCCATCACCCCCATGGCCCTGAAACAACTCCAGCTGTCTCTGCAATTTGGCGATATCCCCTATGCAGCCCGTCACCGCGCTGCCCTGCCCCGCCATGCGGTCGCCCGCGCCATTCGTCACGCACTGGGCGACGACGCCGAGATCACGGTGCGCATCGTGGGTGAAGAAGAAGGCCGCGCGTTGAACAAGGATTACCGCAAAAAGGATGACGCCACCAACGTGCTGACGTTTGATTACGAGCAAGAGCCAGTGGTGATGGCCGACTTGGTGCTGTGCGCCCCGGTGGTGGCCCGCGAAGCCAAAGAACAAGGCAAGACGCTGGCGGCGCACTACGCGCATTTGCTGGTGCACGGCACTTTGCACGCGCAGGGCTGGGACCATGAAACCAGCGAGGCCGATGCCGAGGAGATGGAGGCCTATGAGATCGATATTTTGGCAGGGTTGGGGCTGAAGAACCCTTACCTCTGATTGCCAGCAGGGGAGGCCTCAAATGGGGTGGGGCCGGGTTCCTCATATCGGAGTACCGAAAATCGTCACCCGGCCCCACCCCATATGAGGCAGTGGTGCCGTTTTAGAACCCCGCTGGACCTCTGAACCCTGTCGGACCTGAAGGTGCTGACTGAGAAATCAGCCAATCCAGATCACAAGCCACGCTCACAAAATACGCCCAAATAACCACTCAGGTGTGTGAGGGGATGCGGCGGGTGACGATTTTCGGTACCCCGGTATGAGGAACCCGCCGCATCCCCTCACACACCGCCCCGGCAAACATCACACACTGCCCGTGCAAAAGACAAAGAGGTCAGAGCAACCGAACCTTCACACTCTTGCCCTTGATCTTGCCGTGTGACAACTGAGACTCGACCTTTTTGGCTAAGGCCGCTTGCACCGCCACATAGGTGGAAAACTCGTTCACATTGATCTTGCCGACCTGCTCACGGGTCAAGCCACACTCACCCGCCAAGGCCCCCATCACGTCACCAGCGCGTATCTTTTCCTTGCGCCCTCCCACAATCTGCAAGGTGCGCATGGGCGGTTGCAATGGCCCGCCTGCCGCAGGCGTCAGGCCAGACAAAGGCTCCCACTTCGATTCGCGGCCCTGCATCACTTCGATCTTGCCGACCGATCCCATCTCGTCCATGCTGGCCAGGGTCAGCGCCAGACCCTCGGCATCGCCCCGACCGGTGCGGCCGATGCGGTGAATGTGGATTTCTGCGTCGGGCGTCACATCCACGTTGATCACGGCTTCAAGGCCTTCCACATCCAGCCCCCGCGAAGCCACATCGGTGGCCACCAGCACCGAGCAACTGCGGTTGGCAAACTGAACCAACACCTGGTCGCGCTCTCGCTGCTCCAGTTCACCAAACAGCGCCAGCGCACTGTGGCCCTGCGCCTGTAACACCGCGACCAAATCGCGGCACTGCTGTTTGGTGTTGCAAAAGGCCAGCGTGCGCTCGGGGCGGAAATGCGCCAACAATTTGGACACGGCGTCCAGTCGCTGGCTTTCGCTCACTTCGTAATAAATCTGGCGGATTTTGTGGGCGCTGTGCTGTGCCTCGACCTTCACCGTTTGCGGTGCGCGCATGAACTGCGCGGCCAGTTTGGCGATGCCTTCGGGGTAGGTGGCCGAAAACAGCAGCGTCTGGCGGTCTTTGGCGCACTGGCGCACCACCTTGGCGATGTCGTCGAAAAAGCCCATGTCCAACATGCGGTCGGCTTCGTCCAGCACCAGCGTGTTCACACCCGCCAAGCTCAGCGAGCCGCGCTCCAGATGGTCCAAAATCCGGCCGGGCGTGCCCACCACCACATCGGCGCCGTGCGCCAGACTCACCGTTTGACCACGCAAGGCTACGCCACCACAGAGGGTGACGACTTTCACGTTTGACCGGGCACGGGCCAAACGGCGGATTTCTTGCGTGACTTGATCGGCCAGCTCGCGGGTAGGGCACAGGATCACGGCCTGGATGGCCGCGCTGGGCGAGCCAGCAAATTGCAAACGCTCAATCAGGGGCAAGCCAAAGGCAGCGGTTTTGCCGCTGCCGGTACTGGCCTGGGCGATCAAATCTTGCCCCGCCAGCGTCAGCGGCAAGCTGGCCGCCTGGATGGGCGTCATCTGGGTGTAGCCCAGTTGTTCGAGGTTTTGAAGGGTGGCAGGGGCCAGCGCAAGCTGGTCGAAGCGAGCAGAACTCGCGGCAGGAGAAGTTGCAGTCATGCGGAGATTATCGTTGCCCTCCCCGGGCAGCAACTCAAGCCGTCATGCGCATCGGGATGGTGATGGGGCCGTCGTTGGTGAGGGCCACTTTCATGTCGGCAGCAAAGCGGCCGGATTGCACCACCGGATGGTCTTTTTGGGCTTGGGCCACAAAATGGTCATAAAGGCGGCGGGCATCTTCCGGTGCGGCGGCCCCGGAAAACCCTGGACGTGTGCCCGATGACACATCGGCGGCGAGAGTGAACTGGCTCACCACCAACAGACCGCCAGCCACGTCTTGCACGCTCAAGTTCATCTTGCCAGCGCCATCGCCAAAGATGCGCAGCTTGAGCATCTTGGCCAGCATCTTGTCGGCCACTGCTTCGGTATCGCCTTTTTCGGCGCACAAAAGCACCAAGATGCCCGCGCCGATTTGGCCAATCACCTCGCCGTCGACGCGCACACTGGCTTCGCTCACCCGTTGCAGTACGGCGATCACTTCAGATCCCGCGCATCACTGAAGTGCGCCTCGACATCGCTGGGCAGCAACTGAATGGTGGCGCGCAGCCCAGGCACCTCGCTCATCAGGGCTTGCTCGACGCTGCCGCGCAAGGCGGCTGCACGTCCCAAAGTCCAACTCGCAGGCATGTGCATGTGCACATCGACAAAGCGGCGCTGCCCAGCTTTGCGTGTGTGCAAGTGGTCAAAGCGGATGATCTCGGTCTCACCGCGTTGGTGGGCAAAACTGTCTAAGACCTTTTGTACAACGACCAGCACCTCGGGCTCCAAGGCCTCGTCCATCAGGCCTTGCGATGACAACCAAATCAGGTGCCAGCCTTCTTTCAAGATGTTCAGTGCCACGCCAATGGCCACCACCGCATCCAGCCACAGCCAACCCGTCACGCTCACCAGGCCAATGCCGATGACCACTCCAGCGGAGGTCCAGACGTCGGTGACCAGGTGACGGGCATCGGCTTCCAGCGCCAGCGAACGGTGCTGCTTGGCTGCGCGAAACATCAGCCAAGCCAGCAAGCCGTTCAGCGCCGAACTGCCCACCGACAAAGCCAAGCCCAAGCCCACTTGTTCAATGGGTTGAGGGTCAAACAAGCGGTGGGCCGCAGCCCAAATGATGCCCAAAGCGGCCACAACAATCAGGATGCCTTCAAAGCCAGAAGAAAAGTATTCGGCTTTGTGGTGCCCATAGGGGTGCTCGTTGTCCGCTGGCATGGCCGCCACCGTGACCATCATCAAACCAAAAACGGCACTGGCCAAATTGACCAGGGACTCCATCGCATCAGACAGTAAACCCACCGAGCCGGTAAGCCACCAAGCCAGGGTTTTCAGGCCGATGGTGATCAAGGCCACCACCACCGAAGCCCAGAGCATGCGTTTGGGGGTCATCCAAGAATCAAAATTTCTCATGTTGTCAGGATACGCCTGTGGCAAGAAGCTCCGATGCACAAGGCATCGATCAGGACAAGGTCAGCTTCGCAAACTTGCGCTTGCCCACTTGCACCACGTAAGTGCCCGCTTCCAGTTTCAGTCCCTTGTCGCTGACCACACTGGAGTCGACACGCACACCGCCGCCATCCACCAAGCGACCAGCTTCTGTCGTGGAAGGGGCCAGTCCGGCCGCCTTGAGCAAAGCCCCTATGCCCATGGGTGCGCCGGACAAAAACACTTCCGGAATGTCATCGGGCACGCCGCCTTGGCTGCGGTTGATGAAATCCTGCTCCGCCGCATCGGCAGCGGCCGCGCTGTGAAAGCGCGCCGTGATTTCCTTGGCCAGCATGACCTTGGCGTCTTTGGGGTTGCGCCCGGCCTGCACTTCCTTCTTCAGCGCCTCGATCTCGGCCATCGACTTGAAGGACAGCAAGGTGAACCAGCGCCACATGAGGGTGTCCGAGATGCTCAGCACCTTGGCGAACATGGTGTTGGGCTCTTCGCTGATGCCGATGTAGTTGTTCTTGGACTTGGACATCTTGTCCACACCGTCCAGGCCTTCGAGCAGGGGCATGGTCAAGATGCACTGCTGCTCTTGACCATATTCGGATTGCAAATGACGCCCCATCAGCAGGTTGAATTTCTGGTCGGTGCCACCCAGCTCCAAGTCGGACTTGAGTGCCACAGAGTCGTAGCCCTGCATCAGCGGGTACAAGAACTCGTGCACCGAAATCGGTGTGCCCGCCTTGAAACGGTCATGGAAGTCGTTGCGCTCCATCATGCGGGCGACGGTGTACTTGGCCGCCAGCTGGATCATGCCCATGGAACCCAATGGGATCGACCACTCACTGTTGTAGCGGATCTCGGTTTTGCTGGGATCGAGCACCAAGCTGGCTTGTTTGTAATAAGTCTCAGCGTTGGCCTTGATCTGCTCGGGCGTGAGCGGGGGGCGGGTACTGTTGCGGCCGGACGGATCGCCAATCAGACTGGTGAAATCGCCAATCAAAAAGATCACCTGATGCCCCAAATCCTGCAACTGACGCATCTTGTTGAGCACCACCGTGTGACCGATGTGGATGTCGGGCGCCGTGGGGTCCAAGCCCAATTTGATGCGCAAAGGCACACCTGTGGCTTCTGATTTGGCCAGTTTTTGTAGCCAATCTTCTTTGGGTATCAGCTCTTCACAACCTCGTAAAGTGACTTCCAAAGCATTCAATACACGGTCATTTACCGGGTATTTTGTAACAAGCGCTTGATTCATAAGGGTTTTTTCTGTGTTGAAAGCGATGAGGACGGATACAATCGACACTCGATTTCACATCGCATTTTATGTGCGTCCTGACTGTTTCTGACCCATCTGGCACTTCACCTTTGCGCCTGACATCGTCTCCCTCACTTTTTTCATGCCGTTCCTTTCCACCCTACAGTCGCGACTGACCTCCTTGCTGCTCAGCATTTTGTTCCTTGGCACGGCCGTGCTGGGCGCAATGCTGATTGCCACGCAAAGGTTTTTAGCATGGGTGGACGGTTATCACCCGCACCTGAATCAGGCGAATCTGGTCCTTCAAGGATGGTTCAAGCGTCACCCCAAAACGATTGCTGCCAGCCTTGCCAGCGTCTTGTTGGTCGGTGGTGGCGGTGCTTTTGCCATTGCCAATCTGGGGCCTGATATTTCAGACCAACCCGTTGTCAACATCATCGTGCCCGTTGAGATCGCTCAGCTTGAATCGCAGGCCCAACTGCTGGACACGTTCGAAGTCATATTGACCCGGTCCGACAACACCCGCCCCTCAGACACGCCTGAAGCCTTGCTGAGTCGTTTGGGACTGGTCGATGCTGAAGCGGCTGCATTTTTGCGCAAAAATCCACAAGCCCGCCAAGCGCTTGTGCAGGGAGGGCGCGCAGTATCCGCTGAAGTCACCCCCCAACAGTTGCTGCGTTCACTGAGTGTGCGCTGGCTCAAAAACGAAAACGACACCTTCTTTCAACGTTTGCGTGTAGAGCGTTCCCCACAGGGCTTTCTAGCGGCACTCGAAACCTCGCCCATGAACACCAGCATCCGCATGACTGGCGGTACGGTGACCCGCTCTCTCTACGATGCTGCAGATGAGGCCCGCTTGCCAGATCCGGTCATCCACCAGCTGACGCAGATTTTTTCCAACCAAATTGACTTTCACCGCACGCTGCGCAAAGGCGCTCGCTTTTCTGTGGTCTATGAAGTCCTGGAAGCCGATGGAGAACCCTTGAGAACAGGTCGGGTGCTCAGTGCCGAGTTTCACAATGACAACCAGCAATACGACGCCATTTGGTACCAAGAACCCGGCCAAAAAGGCAATTATTACGACATGGACGGCAAGAGTCTGAGTCGCTCCTATTTGGCTTCTCCACTGACTTTTTCTCGTCAGTCCAGTGGTTTTGCCATGCGCCTGCACCCCATTTTCAAAACCCAGCAAGCACACCGCGGTGTGGACTATGCAGCCCCGACCGGAACCCCTGCCATGACTGTGGGTGATGGCGTGGTCGTTTTTGCGGGTGTTCAAGGCGGCTATGGCAACGTGGTTGAGGTTCGCCATGGCAATGGCCACTCGACTTTGTATGCCCACCTCAGCCGCATCCATGTGCGCAACGGTCAAACCGTGCAAAAAGGCCAAGCCATTGGCGCTGTTGGATCTACAGGATGGTCGACAGGCCCCCATTTGCACTTTGAGTTCCGCGTCAACGGCGTCCACGTTGACCCCCAGAAGGTCATCCAGCAAGCTCAAAGCGTTCCGATAGCGCCCTCTTCCATGGCCAGATTCGAGGCTTTGGTGGGTCAAGCTCAGTCTCAGCTGCAGGCCGCCGCCCAGATGCGGGAAGTCAACAGCCAATAATTGGCCGGCACCCTGACAGACCGCTGGACTCTTTCTCTGATCGGTCCAACCATGGTCTTGGTCTGATCAACTCAGGCGCTCCTCATGCCCTCCTCTAATTTCATTGGCCTCATGTCCGGTACCTCTTTAGATGGTGTGGATGGGGTCCTTACCCAAATAGACGATGCGGGACACCTGGATGTCCTGGCCCATGACTTTGTACCCTTTGATCATGCCTTTCGCCGTGATTTGTTGTCCCTCAACCAAAGCGGCACCGACGAATTGCACCGCAGCGCCATGGCGGGAAACGCCATTGCCCGCCATTACGCAGAGGTGGTGGGCGCTTTGCTCCAAAAAACCGGACTCCAGACCCCGCAGATCATTGCGATTGGCGCTCATGGCCAGACCGTGCGCCATCGCCCACTGGAGTCCGATGCACATGAGTCGAGCCATCGCCCTGCGGTGGGCTATACCCTTCAACTGATCAACCCTGCATTGCTGGCCGAGTTGACGGGCATCGACGTGGTCGCAGACTTCAGAAGCCGGGACTTGGCCGCCGGAGGGCAAGGTGCGCCCCTGGTACCTGCATTTCACCAAGGTGTCTTTGCCCAACCCGGTCGCTGCGTGGCGGTGCTCAACATTGGCGGCATCGCCAACCTGAGCGTGCTCAAAGCCGATGGCTCGGTGCTGGGCTGGGATTGCGGCCCAGGCAATGCCTTGATGGATTTCTGGTGCGCTCGCCACACTGGACAAGCGTTCGACCGCGACGGCGCTTGGGCGGCCGGTGGCCAGTTGCACCCCGAATTGCTGTTGAAAATGGCCGGCGAAAATTTCTTGCACAAGCAGCCCCCCAAGAGCACCGGGCGAGACCTGTTCAATCCGGCCTGGCTACTGCATCACCTCGCTCAGTTTCAAGACTTGGAACCGGCCGATGTACAAGCCACCCTCTGCACTTACACGGCCTATGCCTGCAGCCAGGACATCTTGCGTTATGCCCCTGATGCATGCCAACTGATTGTGTGCGGCGGGGGTGCCTTGAACGGCGAATTGATGCGCCAGATGGTGGCGCATGTGCCGGACATAACTGTCTTGAACAGTGAGTCCTTGGGCCTGCCACCGCTTCAAGTGGAGGCGGCTGCCTTTGCCTGGCTGGCTTTCAAAACCATGCACCGCCAAACATCCAGTTTGCCAAGCGTCACGGGCGCCAGAGGCGCCCGTGTCTTGGGGGCCATTTACCCCCGTTGATGCATGGCCAGCCATGCTGGACCAACCCGCAAATCAGGTCGAAAAGGAAGAGCCGCAACCACAAGTGGAGGTGGCGTTCGGGTTCTTGATCACAAACTGTGCACCTTGCAGGTCTTCTTTGTAATCGATCTCGGCACCCGTCAGATACTGGTAGCTCATGGCATCGATCAGCAGGGACACCCCGTTTTTGCTCATGGTGGTGTCGTCTTCGTTGGTGATTTCATCGAAAGTGAAACCATACGAAAAACCCGAGCAACCACCACCCTGCACAAACACGCGCAATTTCAAATCTGGGTTGCCTTCTTCGGCGATCAGATCGGCCACCTTGGCGGCAGCGCTGTCGGTGAAGACAATCGGATCGGGCATGACAGTTTGGATATTTTCAGCAACAGCGCTCATGGTGTTTCTCCGGTTCAATGACAAATAGTATAGCGCGCTGGTCGGGAATTACAGACTGTCCCGAGCATTAACGCTACTGGCCTCATGGGCTTTTCTTCCGACAAGCGGGCAAACAAAAAGCCGCCCGGCGAACCGGGCGGCTTTTTGACGAAGCAGGAATAGCGGATTAACGCTTGGAGAACTGCTTGCGGCGACGAGCGCCGTGCAGACCGACCTTTTTGCGTTCGACTTCACGGGCATCACGGGTGACAAAACCAGCCTGGCTCAGCATAGGCTTGAGCGATGCATCGTAGTCAATCAGGGCGCGGGTGATGCCGTGGCGCGAAGCACCGGCTTGACCGGATTCGCCACCGCCGTGCACGTTGATCATGATGTCGAAAGTTTCGGCATGGTTGGTCAACATGAGGGGTTGCTTGGCGATCATGATCGAGGTCTCGCGGCCGAAGTAGGCTTGGATGTCCTTGCCGTTGACCGTGATCTTGCCAGTGCCTTTTTTCAGAAACACGCGGGCGACGCTGGATTTGCGACGGCCTGTGCCATTGTTCCATTCACCAATCATCTCAAGGCTCCTTAGATGTCCAGCACTTTAGGCTGTTGGGCGGTGTGTGGGTGATCAGCGCCACCGTACACCTTGAGTTTTTTGATCATGGCGTAACCGAGTGGGCCCTTGGGCAGCATGCCCTTGACAGCCTTCTCGAGTGCGCGGCCAGGGTGCTTGGCTTGCATGTCGCGGAAGTTGGTGGCAGTGATGCCGCCTGGGTAGCCGGAATGGCGGTAATAAATCTTGTCGGTCGTCTTGGCGCCCGTCACTTTGAGCTGGGCAGCATTGATGATGACGATGAAGTCACCGGTGTCGACGTGAGGCGTGTAAATGGCCTTGTGTTTGCCGCGCAAACGGAGAGCAACTTCGCTGGCTACTCGTCCGAGGACCTTGTCGGTCGCGTCAATCACAAACCACTCGTGCACGACCTCAGCGGGTTTGGCGCTGAAAGTTGTTGTCATGAGTTTTCTCTTT
>NZ_JBILQU010000040.1:0-24991 GCF_044373035.1 Limnohabitans sp.
CAAAAAACAGGACAATCAAGCTCAAAAGTCGGATTGCGCTTTGACTTTTCGCCATTCCTGCACGAATCGAGTCATGAAGCCCCGTGTTTCATCCACCAACAAGGTATTCCCATGAAGCGACGCAACATGTTCCAACTTTTTTGGGCCTGGTTGGCCAGCGCTGCGGTGCCCATGAGTGCGGCAGCGGCCAACTTTCCCCTGAAAAAAACCAAAGCCGAGTGGCGCAAGTTGGTCTCGCCAGCTGCGTATGCGGTGCTGTTTGAGCACGGCACCGAGCGCCCGGGCAGCAGCTCGCTCAACGCCGAAAAGCGGCCTGGCACCTATGTGTGTGTGGCCTGCAACTTGCCCTTGTTCAGCGCGGCCCACAAATACGAGAGCGGCACAGGTTGGCCCAGCTTTTTCCAAGCCTTGCCGGGTGCTTTGGGCACCACCACCGATTTCAAGCTCATCTACCCGCGCACCGAATACCACTGTTCGCGCTGTGGGGGGCACCACGGTCATGTGTTCGATGACGGACCCAAACCCACGGGCAAGCGCTTTTGCAACAACGGTGTGGCTTTGGCGTTTGTGCCAGAAGGCCAAACGCTCCCCGCTTTGAGGACGTGATGATGAACCGCACGACTGTTTCGACGCCCCTGCGTTGGTTGGCCATTGCATGTGCCGCTGGCGCGTTCTTGTTGACGGCTTGCACGCCCAGCCAGTCCTCCAGCGCGGGCCAAGCCCCTGCGGCCCAGGCCACGCCCACCGAGGTGGTGGCGGCGCCTGTGGTCAGCGGCAAGCCCATGGCTTACGCTTTGTTTGCCGGTGGCTGTTTCTGGTGCATCGAGGCCGACTTTGAAAAACTGGCCGGTGTTGTGGCTGTAGATTCGGGCTACACCGCTGGCAAAACGCCCAAGCCCACTTACGCGCAAGTCAGTGCCGGGAACACGGGCCATACTGAGGCGGTGAGGGTGCTGTACGACCCCAGCCAAGTGAGTTACGCGCAGTTGGTCGACTACTTTTGGCGGCACATCGACCCGACCGTCAAAGACCAGCAGTTTTGTGACGTGGGCTCCCACTACCGCAGCGGCATTTATTGGCAAAATGAAACGGAACGCACCATCGCCGAGGCCAGCCGTGACGCCCTGATCAGCAGCGGCCGCTTCACCACCATTCACACCGAACTGGAGCCAAGCTCAGCGTTTTATCTGGCCGAGGACTACCACCAAGACTACTACAAGAAAAATGAAATGCGCTACAGCTACTACCGTTTGAGTTGTGGGCGTGACGCGCGGGTCAAAAAACTCTGGGGTTGAGGCCCCTGCGCCTTGGCCTTCGGCCGCGCTTGGTCTGCGGCCCTGGCCGTTCGATGACACACACCAGTGGCCCTACCGTGGGCGCATTTTTGAAAGATGGTCGGGTTGCAGTAAAGCGCGATAAGTGATTTCCAAAGTCAAAAGCTTTAGCAGAGGAATGCAAGCGGCTTAAGTTTGCATCGGCTGCGCCACCAGCTTCACCCCCAGTGCGGTGCAGACTCGGGCAATCGTGTCAAAGCGCGGATGCGATGTGGGGCGCAGGGCTTTGTAGAGGGCCTCGCGGGTCAGGCCCGAAGCTTGGGCCACTTCGGTCATCCTGCGTGCGCGGGCGATGGTGCCCAGCGCATGGGTCAGCTCGGCGGGGTCGTTTTCTTCCAGCACCAGCGTCAGGTAGTTGGCCACATCCTCATCGGTCTTGAGGTATTCGGCCATGTCGAAGTCGGGCAGGTCGGCGACTTTGATTTTTTAGGTCATGTTCAATCCAGTTTCATGGCTTGTTTCAGTGCAATGCTGCCAGCGCTGCTTCAGGCGCTTTGTCCAAGACCTTGAGCAAGGCCTTGGCTGCGCCAGTGGGGCTGCGTTTGCCTTGTTCCCAATTGCGGATGGTTTCCAGTGACACATCGATGCGTGAAGCAAATTCAGCCTGGCTAAAGCCCAGACGGCGGCGCACGCGGCGGGCAAACTTGGCCGCGTCTTGCATGGCCAGTGCTTCGTCTTGCGCCATTTGCACGGTCATTTGCGCTTCTGTGGTGGCATCGACCTGGGCGGGGTTGATTCGCCCAATGGTTTGCCCAGCCATCTTTGCAGGTTCAATCTTCATTCGTGTCGTTTTCATAGTGCTTGACCTCTCTGGTGTTGGCTTTTCTGGCGGAGATGATGCGGGTTGCGTTGGCGCGAGGGGTGTAGACCACCACAAAGATGCGTGACGCGATGCGCCCTGTGAGTTGGAATCGTTCTTCACCGTAGCTGTGTCGCTGGTCTGCGCGGATCAGTCGGTTGGGGTCAAAGAAGGCTTGGGCCGCATAAGCAAAGTCGAACCCCCGTTCCTGGAAACAGGTTTCGCTTTTGGTTTCATCCCATTCGAATTCCGTGCCTTAGTGCAGGCCAATGGCCTATGGTTGGCAATCTGCGATTTTTGTGGGGTTGCGTGGAGCTTTTGTGTCCACCAGTCAGCGGCGGCCGTAACTGCACCTCTCTCCCCAACAGCCGCCATTGCTTTCAAACCCGCGGAGAGCCGCTGACGCTTCCCGTTCAGGCAAACTACCCTCCTTCGTTCATCTTCCCAGCCGCTGAGCGACCGATGGTCTGACGCTGGCACGCCTCAATTGCCCGGAACCACAGCATGGAAATCAAAGTCAATTTTCTCGACAAACTGCGCCTGGAGGCCAAGTTTGACGACTTCACTGTGCTGGCCGATCAGCCGATTCGTTACAAGGGTGATGGCTCGGCGCCGGGGCCGTTCGATTATTTTTTGGCGTCGTCGGCTTTGTGCGCGGCTTATTTTGTGAAACTGTATTGCGAGACGCGCGGCATCTCCACCGAGCACATCCGCCTCTCGCAAAACAACATTGTGGACCCCGACAACCGCTATTTGCAGACCATCCAAATTCAGGTGGAGTTGCCAGCCGACATGTCCGACAAAGACCGTCAAGGCATCTTGCGGTCGATTGACCGCTGCACCGTCAAAAAGGCGATCCAAGCGGGCCCCACTTTCATCGTTGAAGCGGTGGACAACCTGGACGCCGACGCGCAGGCCTTGCTCACCCTCAACGCCGATGCGCAAGCGCAGACCTTTATTGTGGGCAAGGACTTGCCGCTGGAGCAGACCATCGCCAACATGACGCGGGTCTTGGCCGATTTGGGCATCAAGATCGAGATCGCGTCCTGGCGCAACCTGGTGCCCAATGTGTGGTCGCTGCACATCCGCGACGCGCATTCGCCCATGTGTTTCACCAACGGCAAGGGCTCGACCAAAGAGAGTGCCTTGGCCTCGGCGCTGGGTGAATACATCGAGCGGCTGAACAACAACCACTTTTACGCGGGCGTGTTTTTTGGTGAAGACATTGCCCAAGCCGACTTTGTACACGACCCCAAAGAGCGCTGGTTCCCGCCGGGCAAGCGCGACGCGCTGCCCAAAGGCTTGTTGGACGCGCATTGTTGGCCCATCTACAACCCCGATGGCGAGCTCAAGGCCTCGCACCTGTTTGACACCAACTCGGGCAACCCCTCGCGCGGCATTTGTGCACTGCCCTATGTGCGCCAGTCTGATGGTGAGGTGGTGTACTTCCCCTCCAATCTGGTGGAAAACCTGTTCGTGAGCAACGGCATGAGCGCGGGCAACACGCTGGTGGAAGCACAGGTGCAGTGCTTGTCGGAAATTTTTGAGCGGGCCGTCAAGCGCGAGATCCTGGAAGGCGAAATGGCCTTGCCCGACGTGCCGCCGGATGTGCTCGCCAAGTACCCCGGCATCGTGGCGGGTATCGAGGCTTTGGAGGCGCAGGGTTTCCCGGTCTTGGTCAAAGACGCGTCGCTGGGTGGGGTGTACCCGGTGATGTGCGTGACCCTGATGAACCCGCGCACCGGCGGTGTGTTCGCCTCGTTTGGCGCGCACCCCAGGCTGGAAGTGGCGCTGGAGCGCAGCCTGACCGAGCTGCTGCAGGGCCGCAGTTTTGAAGGCCTGAATGACCTGCCTGCACCCACCTTCACCAGCAACGCGGTGACCGAGCCCAACAACTTTGTCGAGCATTTCATCGACTCCAGCGGCGTGGTGTCATGGCGGTTTTTCAGCGCCCAATCGGATCACGACTTTGTGGAGTGGGACTTTGCCGGGAAGGGTGAGGACGCCACCGCCCAAGAGGCCGCCACGCTGTTTGGCATTTTGCAGGCCATGGGCAAAGAAGCTTATGTGGCGGTGCACGACCAATTGGGTGCCACCGCTTGCCGCATCCTGGTGCCGGGCTATTCCGAGGTCTATCCGGTCGACGACCTGATTTGGGACAACACCAACAAAGCGCTCTGGTTCCGCGCCGATGTGCTCAACCTGCACCGCCTGGACGACAAGGCTTTGATGGCATTGCAGGGCCGATTGGAGAACAACGAGCTCGACGATTACCTCGACATCGCCACCCTGATTGGCATCGAGTTTGACGACAACACGGTGTGGGGCCAGTTGACGGTGATGGAGCTCAAGCTCTTGATCCACCTGGCTTTGCAGCAGTTGGAAGAGGCCCATGAACTGGTGGGTGCTTTCTTGCAGTACAACGACAACACGGTAGAGCGCCGCTTGTTTTACCAGGCCTTGAACGTGGTGCTGGAGGTGACGCTGGACGAGGACTTGGCCCTGGAAGACTACGAGGTGAATTTCCGTCGTATGTTTGGCCACGAGCGCATGGATGCTGCCATCGGCTCGGTGGACGGCAGCGTGCGCTTTCATGGCCTCACGCCCACCAGCCTCAAGCTCGAAACGCTGGACCGGCACCAGCGCTTGCTCGACAGCTACAAAAAACTGCACGCGGCGCGGGCGCGTGTGGCGGCGACGCAGGCTGAGGCGTGAATCCACCCATCGGGCATGGGCCAGCCGTGCCAAAGCGCCAAGCTGGACGCCAAAACAGGTGTGCTTTTTAGGAAGTCTTGGCTTTGACCCTGACCCCACCGACGACCCCCACCACCAGCAGCGCAATGCCTGCCAGCGTCAGCGGTTCAGGCCATTGGCCGCGCAGCCAAAAGGCATAGGCCAGGGCTGACAGGGTTTCGAACACGATGAGCTGGCCCGCCAGTGCGGTGGGCAGGCGTTGGCTGGCGGCGTTCCAGCACAGGGTGCCCAGCCATGAAGCGAACAGGCCGATGGCCACCATGAGGCCGACAAATTCCAGCGGCCGAGGCCCGAAAGGCATGGTCAGCGGATGTTGCGTGGCGCTTGCCCAAACCCAGTAGGCGGCATAGCCCAGCACGGCCAGGGGCAAAGTGGCGACCCCTTGCGCTGTGGCCCACACGCGGGGGTTGCGATCGGGGTGGCCGCGCAGCCAGTCGGCATTTTTAAGGGGGTACCAGGTCCAGCAAACCACCGCACCCACGGCCAACGCAGCCCCGGTGATGTAGCGGTCGGTGTCGGCCTGCGGGTTTTGCAGCAAGGCGGCCCATTCCACATGGTTGACACAGGCGATGCCGAGCAAGATCAGCGCCAAAGGCGGGGCTAATTTGAGCCACGAAAAGCGACCGTCGCGCTGGTGGTTGAGCAAGTTGGCCGCCACAGCAATCACCACGGGCAACGTGCCGATGATCATGGTGGGCAGCGCGCCGCCTGCACGCTGGATGGCGCTGGACAGGAACAGGTAATACAGCACGTTGCCAATGGCGGCCAGCTTGAGCGCGGTCAGCCAGTCGGCGCGTGACAGGCGCTTGATTTCGGCGCGGTCGACAAATGCCAAGGGCAGGGCGATCAGACCAAAAGCCAGGTAGCGACCAAAGGTGTGCAGCGCGGCGGGGTATTCGGGCAGCATGAGTGGGCCGACAAACACCAAGCCCCACATGAGACCCGCGGCCAAAGCGAACAGGATGCCGCTCAGCATGCTGTGGCTCTGAACGGGCGGTGACCCAGGGCGCAGTGCGCTGTGAGAAATGTCATGGTGCGCATTATCCTTGCGCCCGCGGTGTCATGTTGCCCGTCTCAGGGCGAAAGCCAGGCCTTTTGAAACCGGCCTTGCGCGTCGTGGTCTTGCGCTTGCTTGACGGGGTTGAAGCGCCTGCCCACCCGCGGGTCGGTGCCTCGGCCGCTGACGTACAGCCAGTTGCCTTGGTTGCTGCTCACGTCAAAGTCCACCAGCTGCGATTCGAACCAGGCCGCGCCTGCGCGCCAGTCGCAAGACAGGTCGTGCACCAAAAAGCTTGCCACGATCTGCCGCATGCGGTTGGAAGTGAAGCCGGTGGCGGCCAGCTCGCGCATGCCCGCGTCCACGATGGGCTCGCCGGTTTGGCCTTGGCACCAGCGCTGGAAGTCCTTGGGGAAGTGAGAGGGCTTGGGCAAGTTGGACAAGCCCCGTGCCGCATAAAGTTGCGGACCGTGCTGCAGGTGCAGCATGCGAAAGTTGTCGCGCCACAGCAGCTCAAACCACAACCAGTAAGTGCCGTCGTTGCTGCCGTGCGTTTGCTCGTAGGCGTGGAGTTCTGCCCAAATGCGGCGGGCCGACAGCGCACCCGTGGCCAGCCAAGGTGACCAGTGGCTGCTGGTGTGCTGGCCTTGCAGGGCATTGCGGGTTTGTTTGTAGCGGTCGGGCCAGGGCGGCGTGAGGTAGCTTTGCAGGTGGACCAGGGCGCTGGTTTCGCCGCCCCGGTAGGCGGCTTGTGTGTACGGAAAGTTAGATCTCGCGTGAGCATCGCCTTCGGTGTGGGCTTGCAGCAGCGTGAAGGCTTTGTCGGTCCAACCGGGCAAGCTGGCCCATTCGGTAGAGGGCTCATTTGGAGGTGCAGGCAGCGCTGTGGGTGCGGGCAGCGGTGCCAAGGGCTTGAGCCGCTTTGACTCGATGCGCTGGCGAAACTCGGTGAAGACCTGCGGCATGTCTTCTGCTGCAAAGGGCAGGGCGTCGGGTTCGATCAGGCTGGATTGCCACAGGGTTTTGACCGTGAGGCCCGCGTTGATCAATGCTTGCACTTGGGCTTCTTCTTCGGGCGCGGCGACGTCTTCGCAAAAGATGGTGTCGGCTTGCACCAGGCGTGCGCAGGCGGGCAGCACATCGGCCACAGGGCCGTGCAGCAACACCAGGCGTTGGCCCAAAGCAGCCAAGGCGTTTTGCAAGTCTTGCAGCGTGTCGGCCACAAAACGCCTGCGGTGCACGCCCATGCGGCGAAAGCCCCAGGCGGTCGGCTCGTCTTGCACGGGTTCGTGCACATAGACCAGCAGCAGGGCTTGCTGGTGCGCTTGGGCATGATCGATGGCTTGCTGGAGTGCGCGTTGGTCGTGCAGGCGCAAGTCGTTGCGAAACCAGAAAAGGGTGGTGGGCATGGTTTAGAAGTCAAAGCCCAACTGCTTGCTGGTTGGGGTGTTGTCTGAAGAGGACTTGGCCGACTTCCTGCGGCCGGTCTTGGGGGAGTCCGAGTCGCGGTTGAACACGTCTCGCTGCTGGCCAGTGCCATGTTTGCGCGAAGCGTGTTTGTCGACGATGGCTTTTTTGCCCGCTTTCACACCGGGTTCGGCCCGGCGCGCGTGCAGCGCGGCTTTAGACTGGCGTGTGGCCTCGGCCAAATCCACCACGGGCAGGGGAATGTCGGCATCCGGCCCGCTGCCCACCGACAGACCGCAGTGGCGTTGCACTTCAGGCGGCATGAGCCAAGGCTCGAACAACCAGGTGTCGGGCACGCGCCGCATGTGGGGCAGCCAGCGCCGCACAAAGATGCCTTTGGGGTCGTGGTCTTGTGCTTGTTTGATCGGGTTGTAAACCCGCGTGGTGTTGATGCCGGTGGTGCCCGACTGCATTTGCAGCTGGCTCCAGTGGATGCCGGGTTCGTAGTCCAAAAACTGTGTGGCCAGCCAATGGCCTACCGGCCGCCAATCGAGCCACAGCGGGTAAGCCGCCACCGACACCAGCATGGCCCGCATGCGAAAGTTGAGCCAGCCGGTTTCAAATAGCATGACCACACACGCGTCCACCATGGGCCAGCCGGTGCGGGCTGAAGTGAGGGCCGCAAAGTGCGCGTCGTTCCAACCGTCTTCGCGCAGGCCGTCGTAACCCCGGTGCATGTTGCGCCACTCGATTTCAGGCTCGCTTTCGAGCTTTTGGATGAAGTGGCAATGCCAATACAAACGGCTGATGAAGCCGACCAGCCCGGCGCGGTGCCGGCTGGCTTGCAGGGGCAGGGCGTCGAGCGCAGCGCGGGTGCTTTGCACCACTTCGCGCATGCTGATGCAGCCATAGGCCAAATAGGTCGAGATGCGCGAGCACGCGGTTGGCGATGACAGTGGCGAAGAGATACCGCCCCGATAAGACAAGGCCCGTGCATCCAGAAAACTGTGCAAGGTCTCCAGCCCCAAACGGCGGCCACCGCGCTGGCGCTGAGCAGGGTTGTGCTGCAAGCCGGGTGGTGCGCGCATGCTTTCGGGGCCATGGTTTTCAGGTGGCGCAAAAAATTGCAGCGCGGGCAAGACCGCTTGCGGCTCGGCCATGTGCGCTTCCCAGCGGGCTTGCCAGGTGTTGCGGCTTTTGAGGCGACGCACCACGCCAAACTGCGGCAACTCGGTCCAGTCCACACCCGCACTGCGGCACCAAGCGCCCACTTGCAGGTCGCGCTCGTAGGTGAAGGCGTTGCCGGTTTCTTCGTGCGCTACCAATTCGGCAAACGGCGCTTGCGCATGCAGTGCAGCCAGCACCTGCACCGCAGGCCCCACGCGCACCTGCAGGCTTGCGCCCAGTGACAGCAGGTCGTGGTGCAGCTCGGTCAAAGATTCGCGCACAAATTCGAAGTGTTGCAAGGCCGCATCGGGCTGTGCCCACAGCGCCGGTTCAACGATGTACAGGCAAAGCAAGGGCCCTTGGGCCGCAGCGTGGGCGAGCGCTGCGTGGTCGTGCAGGCGCAAGTCGCGTTTGAACCAAACCACGCGGTACGTCATGGCTTTGTCCCGAGGGCTGAAACAGGTCCCAATCCACCTGGCCCTGGGCCATAACGCTTCGGATCGACGCTCACGCAATCGATCAAGGCTTTGGGCAGACCGGGCGCATTCTCGCGCAGGTAACGCCGGACCAGGTCGCCGCTGTGCCACGGCGCGGTCGAGCCGCTCCACACCGCCTGGTCTTGCACACGCCACTGGCCGCCCTGCAGGCGCAGCACCACCAGGCTGGGGTTGAGGGTCTCAAAAGCCACCTCGGCCACGCTCCAGTCGTCTTGTTGCAACAGCTGCAGCCAGCGAGCGCTGCGCGAATCGGGCAAGCTGTGTTGCTGGATGACCAGCAGGATGGCCTGGGCCGTGGGGCTGTTGGGGGGCAGCGTGGTGAGCGGTGTCCATGCTTGGCAATCGCTTTGCCAAGACCGAGTTTGTTCGGCCACCCAGCCTCTCAGGTCGAAGCGTTGGCCGTTCACCTCCAGCAGCTTCCCGCCGTCTTGGCTCACCCAGTCCACGTGGCTGTCAACCACCAGCACGGCGGTGACCAGCGCCACGATGGCGGCCACATGACGTTTCATGCCCTGCAGCTCCGGCGGTTTTGTAATGCTATATCACGCATGCTGTGTGAATTTTTTACTGGTTTAAAAATTATGAGTTGTTTTGTGACTGTCTGGTCATAGAATATCTTACCGTTACAGGAGAAGGCCATGATCCAGAAGAAAACCGTCAAAGCCCTTGACATCGCTGTGTTCATCACTTCGCGTGCGGTGGTCAATCCCGTGACCACCGAAGAGATCGCCAACGGTCTGGGTTTGTCGTCTTCGTACACCGAATCGATTCTGAAAGAACTGCGCGAAGCGGACCTGATCCGAGCCCACCGCGGCCCGGGCGGCGGCTATCAGATTCGCGGCAACCCTGAAGACATCAGTTTGTGGGACGTGGTGCGGCACTTTGAAGTGTTGCACAGCTTTGATGCCCTCTACCCTGATGGCGACCACCCGATGAAAGCCCTGGAAAGTGACATCCAGAGCAACATGCAAGCTTTGCTGCAAGCACAAACCTTGTCCGACGTGGCCGTGCCTTTCATGCCGACCGATGTGCGCTTGTCCTCCATGTTGGGACAGTTTCGCCTCAAGCCCTTGCCTGCACCGGTGATGCCGCGCGCCCCCAATTCGGTGTTTCAGCTCAGCATGATGATGTGAGACGGGTCCCGCTCAATGCGGTGCCCAGGCGAACTCGCGCAGTTGCGCCAAACTCACGTACTTCAAGGCTTTTTCGTGTGTACTCTCCAGCACCACCGGAGGGGCTGCCTCGGCCTGCAAGGCTTCGCGCCAGCGCAGGGCGCACAAGCACCAGCGGTCTCCCGCCTTCAGGCCCGCAAAGCGGTATTCAGGTCGTGGTGTGACCAGGTCGTTGCCACGCGAGACTGAAAAATCCAGAAAAGCCTGTGTGACTTTGGCGCAAATCACATGCGTGCCGACGTCCTCGTCGTGGGTGTTGCAGCAGCCGTCCCTGAAGTAACCCGTGAGTGGGTCGTATGAGCAGGGGATCAATTCACCGCCGAGAACGTTCAAACCGGAGCGAGTCATGGGAGTCCAAGTACAAGTGGATAAGAAGCGCCTATTGTCCGGCGGTCCGAGCGCGCGGTCAGTCGAGTTGGGCAAAAGGGCAGGCGGTCGCAGGGTTTTGGGTGGAAACTTGGGACAGACGCGAGACAGGGGCGTGAAGGACAGGCCGTTAAGATGGTCAATTGAGCCCCATGTTCATGAACTTTCCTCTCATCACCGACCCGTTTTTCTACCTGATCGCTGTGCCGGCGGTGCTGCTCTTGGGGGTGAGCAAAAGTGGTTTTGGTGCAGGCTTTGGTTCTTTGGCCGTGCCCATGATGGCGCTGGCCGTCACGGTGCCGCAGGCTGCCGCGATCTTGATGCCCGTCTTGCTGGTGATGGACCTGCTGGGCTTGGCCGCTTTTCGCAAGGACGTGGACCGTGCGCTGCTGCGCTTCATGGTGCCCTTTGCCATGGTGGGCATTGTGCTGGGGGCCTTGTTGTTCAAACTGCTCGATGCGCAGCGGGTGGCGGCCATTGTAGGGGCGTTTACTTTGCTGTTTCTGGCCCAGCAAATGCTGTTCAAACCCGGCCCCAACGGTCCACCGCCGCCGCGCTGGCTGGGTGGGCTTTTGCTCATCACCGCGGGTTTCACCAGCTTCATTGCGCATGCGGGCGGGCCACCGGTCAACGCCTATGTGATGCGCCAAAAACTCAAACCCATTTTGTACACCGGCACGTTGGCGTACCTGTTTTTCTTCATCAACATGGCCAAGTGGGTGCCCTATGCCTGGCTGGGTTTGTTGGACTCGCGCAACTTCGCGACCTCTGTGGTGCTCTTGCCACTGGCCCCGATGGGCGTGTGGTTGGGGGTGCGGTTGGCGCGCCGTATCCGGCCCGATTTGTTTTACCGCCTGATTCGTCTGGGCATGTTCCTCACGGGCTGCAAGCTCTTGTGGGACGGCTGGCGCTGAACAGGTCTTTTTTCCATCCGCAGGAGATTTTTCATGAAAGCAGCCTGGTACAGCCGCAACGGCGAAGCCCAAGACGTGATGCAGGTGGGCGATTTGCCCACACCCAGCCCGCAAGCTGGTGAGGTGTTGGTGCGCTTGGCCACCTCGGGCGTAAACCCGTCAGACGTCAAATCGCGCCGCGCTCGGCCTGTGAACGATCCCCTCATCGTGCCGCACAGCGATGGCGCTGGCGTGATCGAAGCCGTGGGTGCTGGCGTGCCTGCCTCACGCGTGGGTGAGCGGGTGTGGCTGTGGAACGGCCAGTGGCAGCGCGCCTTGGGCACCTGCGCCGAATGCATCGCTTTGCCTGCAGCCCAGGCCGTGGCACTGCCAGTAGGCACTGACTTTGCAGCTGGCGCCTGCATGGGTATTCCGGGCCTGACGGCGGTTCAGGCAGTGATCTTGGCCGAGCGTCTGAGCGGTGATTTGCGTGGGCTCACGGTGCTGGTCACCGGCGCCTCATCGGCGGTGGGCCACTACATCACGCAAATGGTGACGCGGGTGGGCGGTCGGGTGATCGGCACCGTGGGCTCTGAGGCCAAAGCCGAGCACGCCCGCGCTGCGGGCATGCAAGAGGCGATTTTTTACAAGACCGAATCGGTGCCTGAACGCGTCAAGGCCGTGACCCAAGGGCGTGGGGCCGACGTGATCATCGACATGGATTTTTCGACCACCGCAGCCTGGGCTTCGGAAGGCGCTTTGGCCCCACACGGTCAGGTCGTGTGCTATGGATCGAACGCGTTGGAAGTGCCGCTGCCGTTTCGACCCTGGCTTTACCAGTCGATGGGCGTGAAGTTCTTTCTGGTCTATGAACTGACACCCACCGACCGATTGGTGGCCGTGGCACGTTTGTCGAGCCTGTTGGCTGCCCAGCAGTTGCAGCACAGCGTCGGCGCTCAATTCACGCTGGACGAGGTGGCCTTGGCGCACCGCACGGTGGAGGCGGGGCAGACGGTGGGCAATGTGGTGATCGAGCTTTGAACCTGGGGCGTCTGAAGAGCGACAGGGCAGGGTGGTGACCCTGAAGCCCAGGCGGCGCAATGCGTCCGGGGCACCCGTCGGTTTGCCGTTATGCTTGAAGGGCGTACCAAGATTTTTTTCGGGTTTTTTTGATCGTTCATGGCTGCTCCTCATCAATCGCTTTCGGGCCTGCTTCCTTTCTTTAAGCCTTACCGCGTCGGCTTGGGCTTTGCGGCCCTGTTTTTGTTGCTGGCCGCAGGCACCACGCTGGCGTTTCCCTGGGTTTTGCGCCAACTGATTGACCAAGGCCTGTCCACGGGTGCACCGGCCGACCAGTTGTCGGGCAACTTCTTGCAGCTGTTTGGCGTGGCCGCGGCTTTGGCAGTGTTTTCTGCCGGGCGCTTTTACATGGTGAGCTGGTTGGGCGAGCGCATCACCGCCGACCTGCGCAACGCGGTTTACGGCCATGTCCTCAAGCAGAGCCCCGCTTTTTTTGAAACCACGCAATCGGGCGAAGTGCTTTCGCGCCTCACCAACGACACCACCTTGGTGCAAACCGTGGTGGGTTCGTCGTTTTCCATGGGCCTGCGCAACCTGGTCATGGGCACAGGCGCGCTCTTGATGCTGGTGTGGACCAACCCCGTGCTCATGCTGCAGGTGGTGGCGGTGTTGGCGGCGGTGATTTTCCCCAGCGTTTACCTGGGCCGCCGGGTGCGCCGATTGTCACGCGCCAATCAGGACCGGGTGGCCGATTCCAGCGCCATCGCCTCTGAGGTGCTCAACGCCATCAGCGTGGTGCAAAGCTACACAGCCGAAGCCCGAGAAACGCGCCGCTTCATTGACTCGACCACGAGAGCCTTGGGCACGGCACTCAAGCGCATCCGCGCGCGATCGGTGCTGGTGGGTTTCATCATCATGGCCTCAAGCGCGGTACTGCTTTGGGGCTTGTACATGGGCACGTTGGCGGTGCGTGCGGGCACCAGCACGGCGGGTCAATTGGGCGAGACGGTGTTTTACGTGATCTTGCTGGCCAGCGCCTTTGCGGTGCTGGGCGAAGTGTATGGCGACTTGCTGCGCGCTGCCGGTGCGACTGAGCGCCTGATGGAGTTGCTGCACACCGAGTCGAATTTGAAAATCGCCGCCGATCCGCAAAATGCCGCTTGGCCGCAAGGCGGCTCATCGCTCCAGATCGAAGCGCTGCGCTTTCATTACCCCTCGCGCCCCGGCACCTGGGCGCTGGACCAACTCAGCGGCCAGATCCGATCGGGCCAGACGGTGGCCGTGGTGGGCCCGAGTGGCGCGGGCAAAACCACTTTGTTTGATTTGCTGATGCGCTTTCACGACCCGCAATCGGGCCGCATTGTGCTGGACGGTGTGCCGATCGACCAGATGGACTTGCAGGACCTGCGCGAGCGCATGGCCATCGTGCCGCAGGAACCCGTGATTTTTTCGGGCACGGTGATCGAGAACATCCGCTACGGCCGCCCCGAGGCCAGCCTGGAAGAGGTGCTGGCCGCCGCCGAGGCCGCGTACGCGCAAGAGTTCATCCGCGAATTGCCCGAAGGCTTTGACACTTACTTGGGAGACCGCGGCGTGCGCTTGTCGGGCGGGCAGCGCCAACGCATTGCCATTGCACGGGCCATCCTGAAAAACCCACCGCTTTTGCTGCTGGACGAGGCCACCAGCGCGCTTGACGCGCAAAGCGAAAAAATGGTGCAAGCCGCGCTGGACAAAGCCATGGTCGGCCGCACCACGCTGGTGATTGCCCACCGCCTGGCCACGGTGCAACGCGCCGACGTGATCTGGGTGCTCGAGCGCGGACGCCTGATGGAGCAAGGCACCCATGCTGAATTACAAGCCAAGGGTGGGCTATACGCCAGCCTGGCAGCGTTGCAGTTCAACACCGGCAACGGTTAGCCTGCGTTTCTCGACAGCGCAGCGCCGGGGCGGCGCAGGCACAAAAAAGCCGCTGTGAAGCGGCTTTTTTGAGGGCAACTGAAAAGATCAGTTCCGGGTGTCTCGGTAGCCGCTGCCGAAGCCGGTGCTGGGCTCTTTGGGCTTGGAGATGTTCACCACGATCGAGCGACCGCTGACCGACATGCCATTGAGGCCGGTGATGGCGGCTTGGGCTTCTTCGGCGCTGGACATTTCGACAAAGGCGAAACCTTTGGAGCGGCCGGTGTCGCGGTCCATCATGACCTTGGCCGACAAAACGCCGCCAAAATCAGAAAAGTTTTGACGCAAGCTGGCGTCGTCGATGGTGTAGGGCAAGTTGCCCACGTAAATTTTGCTGCTCATGGTTGAGCCTTTCAGAGAGGTGGCGTGGCAGCTTCAAAACAAAGCCGACATGCAGGGAAAAGCGACTTCTTGACAAAAGCCGCAGGGAAACGTGCAAAGCCTTTCGGTTTCAGCACATGGGTTCGGGGTTGGGATTGTTTGGCAGCCAGTCGCGTGTCGTGTCGAGAACGCGTCGCGCAGCGTGTCGGGTCCAGGTGCAGGCCATTGTGCGCACAACGGGTGTCAATGCCAAACCATGCAGCACAGGGCGAGGTTGACGCGCAGCGTAAGAGGCAGAGGTTCGGCCAAGGCCGGAACAAAAAAGAGGGGGTCGAGGGCCAAACGACTTGGGCGCCCGTGAGGTTGGTTATCGGAGAAATCAAAGTCAATCAAGCCGCAAACCATCCAGGGGCTTGCGCAGAGCTGTGAGAAAAAATACCCAAGCCTGCAGCTCAACAGGGCAAGGTGATCGAGGTCAATCGACGCCGTTGCAAATGCCTTGTGGGCAAAATGCATCGTGTCCAAAGGGTAATATTGAACAGATATGAGATTATATTCCTCGGCGGAATAAAAGTCAACTTTTTTAATTCCACCAGTTTGAAGGCCGTCAAGTCCTTCGCGACGTGGTTGGCTCAACCGGCCCGTGTGAAGGGCATCACGCCCACCAGCCACAGGTGCAAACCACCCATCAAAAATGCTGCCCAGATGCCTGTGCCCAGCACCACCGTGATCAAGGTGCTCACGAGCTTGCCCTCAGGCGCGCTGTGCAGGCTTTGGCGGTCGCGCTGGCGAGCAGCGCGAAAAACCAACACCGACCAGATGAGGAAACCACCAAACAAGAGCACATCGGCCAGGTTACCGTTCGACAGCAAATGGCCCAGCGCCCAAACTTTGACCGACAAGGTCATGGGGTGACGCAGTTTGGCTTTGATCTGGTTGCCGGGCACATAGCTGGCCAACAGCAAGACCATGGACAGCCACATCAGCAAAATGGTGGCGTGTTGCATGCCGCGAGGTGGTGTCCAAAGCGCCACCGGGTCGAGCCGGGCTTGACCATAGCCTTGCACCAACAAATAAAGCCCGAGCACCGAAACCGCAGCGTAAACGGCCTTGAAACCCAGCGCACCCCAGCGGTCGATGCCGTTTTGGCGCATCTGCGGGGCCAAGCTTTGCAATGAGTGAATGCCCAAAAAAAGGGCCAATCCAATGAGCAGTTGCAGCATGTTAAAACCTTTGTGTCAGATGCGTTTGAAATTCAGGCTTCATTTTGACACGCCCTTGTACTTTGCAGGGGACCTCCGAAAGCCCGGACTTTCCTGTGTGAATTGCTCGGGTATCACACCGCGCGTGACAAGGTAACTGATGTGGCGCACAATGAACTGGTTAGTAATTTTTTGATTTACCCATCGAGGAGTCTCGCATGTCCCGTTTTACTTCTATCCCCTCCACTCGCCGTGTTTTCATGATGCAAGTGGCCACCGCTGCCACGGCCGTTCTGGCTGTCGGCGAGGCGGCAGCCCAAGCCATGGTCGACGAAAAAGACCCCCAGGCTGCTGGCCTGGCTTACAAAGCCGACGCCAGCAAGGTTGACAAAGCCAAGTTTCCCAAAATGGCAGCGGGCGCCAACTGCGCCAACTGTGCCTTGTTCCAAGCCAAGGCCGGTGCTGCCGCTGGCGGTTGTCCCTTGTTTGCCGGCAAGCAAGTGGCTGCCAAAGGCTGGTGCTCGGCTTGGGCCAAAAAGGCTTGATGCCCACGCTGGCTTGAGCACACTGAGCCGCCCCCTTGGGGCCCATCCCAACCGCCTTCGGGCGGTTTTTTTATGACCCGAGGTCCCTGAGGCCAGGGCAAGGCCTTGGGGTCATCGCTCACCCTTTGCACGGCGGCTTGCTGCACCGTGCCGGCAGTTGCCCGTCCCTGTCAAGTGGGGTGTTCTAAAATGAATTTCATGACGAATCGAAAAGGCATCATCCTCGCAGGCGGCTCTGGCACCCGCCTGTATCCCGTGACCCAAGCGGTGAGCAAACAGCTCATGCCGGTGTACGACAAGCCCATGGTGTATTACCCGCTGACCACGCTCATGCTGGCGGGCATTCGTGATGTGCTGCTGATCAGCACGCCGCAAGACACGCCACGTTTTGCCGAGCTGCTGGGTGACGGCAGCCAGTGGGGCATGAACATCCAGTATGCGGTGCAGCCCAGTCCAGATGGCTTGGCGCAGGCTTTCATCATTGGCAAGGAATTTGTGGGCAACGACCCGAGCGCCCTGGTACTGGGCGACAACATTTATTACGGCCACGATTTGGTCAAACTGCTCGCCAGTGCCCATTCGCGCAACAGCGGGGCCAGTGTCTTTGCCTACCATGTGCACGATCCTGAGCGCTACGGCGTGGTCGATTTCGATGCGAACATGCGCGCTTTGTCGATCGAAGAAAAACCCAAGGCCCCCAAGAGCAATTACGCCGTCACGGGCTTGTACTTTTACGACCAGCAGGTGTGCGACATCGCCGCCGACATTCAGCCCTCACCGCGTGGCGAGCTGGAAATCACCGATGTGAACAAGCGCTATCTCGAGCTGAACCAGCTCAACGTGGAAATCATGGGTCGGGGTTATGCCTGGTTGGACACGGGCACACACGACAGTTTGCTCGAAGCCGCAGGCTTCATTGCCACGCTGCAAAAGCGCCAAGGCCTGATGGTGGCTTGTCCGGAGGAAATTGCTTTCACGCAAAAGTGGATCGATGCGGCGGCTGTGCAGAAGTTGGCCGCGCCCTTGGCCAATAATGGCTACGGCCAATACCTCTTGAACCTGCTCAAATAATGCCTTACACCGTCACGCCCACCGCCCTGCCAGAAGTCCTGATTTTGGAGCCCAAGGTCTTTGGAGACGATCGGGGCTTTTTCTTCGAGTCCTTCAACCAGCAAGATTTTGCTGAAAAAACGGGCGTTGACTTGCCCTTTGTGCAGGACAACCACAGCAAATCTGCGCGAGGCGTGTTGCGCGGCTTGCACTACCAGATCCAGAACCCCCAGGGCAAGCTGGTGCGCGTGGTGCAAGGCCAGGTGTTCGATGTGGCGGTGGACCTGCGCCAAAGCTCGGCCACTTTTGGCCAATGGGTAGGGGTGTACTTGGATGCCCAAAAGCACCAGCAGCTGTGGGTGCCGCCGGGGTTTGCACACGGCTTTGTGGTGCTCAGTGAATCGGCAGAGTTTTTGTACAAAACCACCGATTACTGGTACCCCGTGCATGAGCGCAGCCTGCGCTGGGACGACCCCACGGTGGGCATTGTCTGGCCGATGACAGGCCAGCCCCTGTTGGCGGGCAAGGACGCTGCTGCGGCGTCGTGGGCTGAGGCCGACAAGTTTTCCTGAGTTGTCACGCTCGGGCGGTTTTGCCCATTCAACCCAACGCTTGAGGGTCCTGCGTCCAGACCAAGGCAGGCACCCACTGCAGAACGCTTGCCTGCCTCAATACCCCTTGGGATTGTTCGATTGCCAGCGCCAAGCGTCCAGGCACATTCGCTCAACCCCCAATTGCGCCTGCCAGCCCAGCGCTTTTTGGGCCAGGCGCGTGTCGGCATAGCAAGCGGCCACATCGCCCGGTCGGCGGTCCACAAAGCGGTAGGGCAGGGGCACACCCGTCACGCGTGCAAAAGTGTCGGCCAACTCTTGAACGCTCACCCCGCGCCCGGTGCCCAGATTGACGGTGATGCTGGTTTGTTGCTCTTGCAGGTAGTTCAGCGCCGCCAAATGGCCTTGCGCCAAATCGACCACATGGATGTAGTCGCGCACTCCTGTGCCATCGAAGGTGGGGTAATCCTTGCCAAAGATGCTCAAAAACTCGCGTTGGCCCACCGCCACTTGGGTGATGAAAGGCATCAGGTTGTTAGGGGTGCCACTCGGGTTTTCGCCGATGGTGCCGCTGATGTGCGCGCCCACCGGGTTGAAGTAACGCAGGATGGCCACTTGCCAGCGCGGGTCTGACACCTGCAGGTCGCGCAGGATGTCTTCGCAGATCAGCTTGGTGCGGCCGTAAGGGTTGGTCACCTGCAAGCGGCTGCTTTCGGTGATGGGCACCTGGTCGGGGTCGCCATACACCGTGGCCGATGAGCTGAACACAATGCGGCGCACATTTGCACGGTCCATGGCCTGCAGCAGGGCCAAGGTGCTGCCGACGTTGTTGTCAAAGTAGCGCAGCGGTTGGGCCACCGATTCGCCCACGGCTTTCAGGCCCGCGAAGTGGATGACGCCGTCGATGCGGTGTTCGGCAAAGATCCGGTCGAGCGCGGCGCTGTCGCGCACATCGGCCTGGATAAAGCTGAAGTGCTTACCCGCGAGGGCCTCGATCCGGTCGAGCACCTTGGCGCTGCTGTTGCACAGGTTGTCGACGATGACCACCTGGTGCCCAGTGTTCAACAGTTCTACTGCCGTGTGCGAGCCGATGTAGCCCGCGCCGCCCGTGACAAGGATGGTGCTCATGGCGCTGCCACTACGACCGAAATTTTGGCCGCGGCTTCGCGTGCGCGTTGCAGCGCGTTGTCTCCTTGGGCCAGCGCCACCGCCATGCGGCGGTAGGGGCGGGTGGTGGGTTTGCCAAAAATGCGCACATCCACGCCGGGTTCGGCCAAAGCGGCTGCGACGCCGGTGAATGTCGGGTTGACGCCTTCCTTGTCGGCCAGCACTACAGCGCTGGCACCTTCCACACACGCAATGCTGGGGATCGGCAGGCCCAAAATGGCGCGGGCGTGCAGATCAAATTCGCTCAAGTTCTGGCTGATGAGCGTGACCATGCCGGTGTCGTGCGGGCGAGGGCTCAGTTCGCTGAAGATCACTTCATCTTTCGTTACGAAAAACTCCACGCCGAACAGGCCTGCGCCGCCTAAGTCGGTGGTGACTTTTTCGGCCATTTGCTGTGCTGCCAACAGTTGCTCGGGTTTCATCCCCTGAGGCTGCCAGCTGTACTGGTAGTCGCCGCGCTCTTGCACATGGCCAATCGGCGGGCAAAAAAGCGTGGGGCCTTGGCGCTGTCGGATGGTGAGCAGGGTGATTTCAAACTCGAAGTGGATGAATTCTTCGACGATGACTTTCTGGCGGTCGCCGCGCATGCCGGCGCAGGCGAAGTCCCAACTGGCTTGCACGTCAGCGGCGGTTTTGGCGACGCTTTGGCCTTTGCCCGATGAACTCATGACCGGTTTGATCACGACTGGGAAACCAATCTCGGTGGCTTTGGTGAGCAGCTCGGCGGCCGAGTCGGCGTAGCTGAATTGGGCGGTGCGCACACCCAGGCCCACCGCCACATCGCGGATGCGGTCGCGGTTCATGGTCAGGTTGGCAGCGCGGGCGCTGGGGATGACCTCGAAGCCTTGTTTTTCCACGTCGAGCAGCACCTCGGTGCGTATCGCTTCGATTTCGGGCACGATCAAATCGGGCTGGTACTTGGCAATGGCGGCGCGCAGCGGGGCTTCGTCCAGCATGCTGAAAACGCAAAACTCGTCGGCCACCTGCATGGCGGGGGCGCCGGCATAGCTGTCGCAGGCGATGACGTGGCAGCCCAGGCGCTTGGCGCTGATGACGAATTCTTTGCCGAGTTCACCAGAACCCAAAAGCAGTATTTTTTTCATGGTCAGGCCTTCTGGATGTCGGCGTGAATCTGCTGCAGTTGCGCCGCCGTCAAGCGGTTGCCATGCTGGCTGACCACCGCAGCGGCAGCGCGGTTGGCCAATGCGGCCGCTTGCGCCGGGCTTTGGCCGTGGGTGAGGCCGAACAAAAAGGCCCCGGCAAACATGTCGCCAGCGCCGTTGGTGTCCACCGCTTGGGCGGGCACGGCGGGCACTTCGATGCGCTGGTTGCCTTGAATCACGATGCAGCCTTTAGCGCCTCGCGTCAGGCACACGGTTTTGGCCAAAGCCGAAAGCTGGCCAATGATGGCGTCCAGCTCGGTGGTGCCACACCAGGTTTGCGCTTCTTCTTCGTTGGCAAACAAATAGTCCAGGCCGTTGCCGATCATGGCTTCTAGGCCTGCGCGGCAGAAGTTGATCATGCTGACATCACTGAGGGTGAGGGCCGTAGCCACTTGGTGCTCGATGGCAATCTGGCGACCTTGAACAGCGGCTTCGAGGCCACTGGGCGATGCGGCCAGATAGCCTTCCATGTAATAAATTTTGGACTTGGCGATGTCTTGCGGATGCAAAGAGCTGGCGTCCAGCTGCGAGGTGGCACCTAAAAAAGTGCACATGCTGCGCTCGGCGTCGGGGGTGACCAGCACCATGCAGCTGCCGGTTTGGCCTTCTTTCGCCTGTGTGTGGGTCAGGTTGGTGGCCACGCCGTTGGCTTGCAGGTCTTGGCTGTAAAAAGCGCCCAGTTCATCGTCGGCCACACGGCACGAATAAAACGCTTTGCCGCCCAATTGGGCCAGTGCCACCACGGTGTTGCCCGCTGAGCCGCCACCGGTGCGCCGGGCGTGCAGGCCTTGCACATGGGTGAGCAGTTCGGCGCGTTGGGGGGTGTCGATCAGGGTCATGTGGCGTTTGCTCACGCCCATGGTGTGCAGCAAGGCGTCAGAGACTTCGTATTCGGTGTCGACCAGGGCGTTGCCGATGGCGTAGAGGTGGTAGTGGGACATGGGCCGCAGGGTGTTGGTGTAAATCCATGAGTTTACCGACCCTCACATCAATCCTGATTCGGCCATCGACAGTGCCTGTCCTTGCCCCACGATGATGTGGTCGAGCACGCGCACATCCACCAGCGCGAGTGAAGCTTTGAGGGTCTGGGTCAGGTGCTCGTCGGCCCGGCTGGGCTGGACCGAGCCGCTGGGGTGGTTGTGCGACAGCACCACAGCGGCGGCCTGGTGGTGCAGGGCGCGCATGACCACTTCGCGCGGGTAAACGCTGGTCTGGCTGAGCGTGCCCCTAAAAAGCTCTTCCATGGCCAGCATGCGGTTTTGGCTGTCCAGAAACAGCACCGCAAAGACTTCGTGGTTTTTATGGGCCAGTTGCAGCTGCAAATACTGTTTGACGGCGTTGGGCGTTTGGAATGCCTCGCGCTCTTTCAGGCGCTGGCTCAAGGCCCGGCGGGCCAGCTCGAACACGGCCAGCAGCTCGGCCTGTTTGGCCGGACCCAGACCCTTGACCAATTGGAGTGACTGCGCCGTGGCCTGCAGCAAGCCCGCGATGCCGTCCGGCCCCAGCAGTTCTTCGGACAGCTGGAACACGTTTTTGCCCGCCATGCCGGTGCGCAGCAAGATGGCCAGCAACTCCACATCGCTCAGGGCCTGCGGGCCACGGGCGAGCAGTTTTTCGCGCGGCCGCGCATCGGCTGGCAAGTCTTTGATGCTCATGTTGAGGCCCCTCCCAGGTCCCGCATTCGGCCAAGCTTGCCCCTTTGACGGGACGGGTTGGCCGGACTTTTTACAATAGCCCCTTCTTTATGCCTGTTTCGCCGCCCTGGTGGCATTCCAGAAAACCCTTATGCCCATTGTCGAACCCGCCTCTTTTTTGACGCTTCACTACCGCCTGGCCGGGCCGCAGGGCGACATCATCAACACTTTCCATGAAAAGCCCGCCACCCTGTCGCTGGGCTCGGGCACCTTGTCGCCCGCCCTCGAGCAGCGCTTGTTAGGCTTGGCCGAAGGCACCCGAGTGGTGATGGAGATTCCGGCCGGCGAAGCTTTTGGCGAACGCATTGCCGACATGCAGCAATGGGTGGCCCGCAAGTTGCTGAACGAATTGGGTGATCCGACTGAAAAATATGTGGCAGGCGATGTGGTGCAATTCCCCACGCCCGATGGCTTGGGTTCGTATGCGGGCACGGTGCTGGAAGTGAACACGGAGGGTGCGGTGAAGTTTGACTTCAACCACCCCTTGGCCGGTCAGCCTGTGACCTTTGAAATTGAACTGATTGGAGTGCTGTGATGACATCCGAAGTGCTTTTGGCCGAGCCGCGTGGCTTTTGCGCCGGGGTGGACCGTGCGATCGACATCGTGGAGCACGCGCTCAACAAATTCGGCCGGCCAATTTATGTGCGCCACGAGATCGTGCACAACACCTATGTGGTGGACGATCTGAAAAAAAAGGGCGCGATCTTCATTGAAGAGTTGTCTGATGTGCCGCCCGGGGCCACGCTGATTTTCAGCGCCCACGGGGTGAGCCGGGCGATCCAGGACGAAGCGGTAGAGCGCGGATTCAGGATTTTTGACGCCACCTGCCCGCTGGTGAGCAAGGTGCATGTGGAGCTGGCCAAGCTGCACAAAGAGGGTTATGAGTTCATCATGATCGGCCACAAGGGCCACCCCGAGGTGGAGGGCACCATGGGCCAGCTCGACAGCGGCATCCACTTGGTGGAGGACGTGGCAGACGTGGCCAAAGTGCAACCTGCCCAGACCGACTTGCTGGCGGTGGTGACCCAAACCACCCTGAGCGTGGACGATGCGGCCGAGATTGTGGCCGCCGTCAGGGCGCGCTTTCCGCAAGTGCGCGAGCCCAAGCAGCAAGACATTTGCTACGCCACCCAGAACCGGCAGGACGCCGTCAAGCTGATGAGCCCGATGGTGGACGTGGTGATCGTGGTGGGCAGCCCCACCAGCTCCAACAGCAACCGCCTGCGCGAGCTGGCCGATCGTTTGGGCACGCCCGCCTACATGGTGGACAGTGCGGCCGACCTGGACCCCGCTTGGTTTGAAGGCACGCTGAAAGTGGGCTTGACCGCCGGCGCGTCGGCCCCGGATGTGCTGGTGCAAGATGTCATTCAGCGCCTGCGTGCCATGGGCGCAGTGTCGGTGCGCACCTTGGACGGCATTCAGGAAACCATCAAGTTCCCGCTGCCCAAGGGCTTGAAGCTGGACGCTGCAGAAAACCCAGAACCCGGCTCACTACAATCGCCCCATGCTTGATATTGTTCTTCTCCGCAAAGATCTGGACGCTGTTGTGGCGCGTTTGCAGACCCGTAAAAATCCCCAGCTCTTTCTGGATGTGGACGCTTTTCGCGCTTTGGAAGGCGAGCGCAAAACGCTGCAAACCCGCACCGAAGAGCTGCAAAGCCAGCGCAACAGCTTGTCCAAGCAAATTGGCATGCTCAAGGGCAAAGGCCAACACGCCGAGGCCGATGCCGTGATGGCGCAAGTGGGCGCGATCAAAGACGAGCTCGATGCTTCGGCCCAGCGCTTGGAGGTGCTTCAGGCCGAACTGCAAGACCTGCTGCTGGCCGTGCCCAATTTGCCGCACGAAAGCGTGCCGGTAGGTGAGGGTGAAGAAGGCAACGTTGAAGTGCGCCGCTGGGGCACGGTGCGCAGTTTCGACTTTGAGCTCAAGGACCATGTGGACATCGGCGAAAAGCTCGGCCTGGACTTTGCCACCGGCACCAAGTTGACCGGATCGCGTTTCACCTTCATGCGCGGCCCGGTGGCCCGTTTGCACCGGGCTCTGGCGCAGTTCATGCTGGACGTGCAGACCTCAGAGCACGGGTACACCGAGTGCTACACGCCCTACATCGTGAACGCCGACACGCTGCGTGGCACGGGCCAGCTGCCCAAGTTCGAAGCCGATCTGTTCGCTGCCAATAAAGGCGGCCAAGAGGGCGAAGAAAGCCAAGCGCTGTACCTGATCCCCACGTCGGAGGTGACGCTCACCAACGTGGTGCGCGACGAAGTGTTGGCCGAGGCGGATTTGCCCATCAAGCTCACGGCACACACCCCGTGCTTCCGGTCCGAGGCGGGCAGCGGCGGGCGTGATGTGCGCGGCCTGATCCGACAACACCAGTTCGACAAAGTCGAGATGGTGCAGATCGTGCACCCTGAGCAAAGCTACGAAGCGCTCGAAGCCATGACAGGCCACGCCGAAGCCATTTTGCAAAAGCTGGGCTTGCCCTACCGCGTGATGAGTCTGTGCACCGGCGACATGGGTTTTGGCGCGAGCAAGACCTATGACCTGGAAGTCTGGGTGCCTGCGCAAAACACCTACCGTGAGATCAGCTCGGTGTCGAACTGCGAGGCTTTCCAAGCCCGCCGTTTGCAAGCACGCTTCAAAAACGCGCAAGGCAAAAACGAGCTGGTCCACACTTTGAACGGTTCGGGCCTGGCCGTGGGCCGTGCCTTGGTGGCGGTGCTGGAGAACTACCAAAATGCCGACGGCTCGGTGACGGTGCCTGAGGTGCTTCGTCCTTACTTGGGTGGCTTGGAGACGCTGTCGGCCTGATAGAATATATGTTTCGACAAACGAAACCGAACCCGGAGAGGTGGCAGAGTGGTCGAATGTACCTGACTCGAAATCAGGCGTAGGGGCGACCCTACCGAGGGTTCGAATCCCTCCCTCTCCGCCA
>NZ_JBILQU010000137.1:0-5742 GCF_044373035.1 Limnohabitans sp.
TCAAATATATAGGCCTGAATTAATGGCTTGTGTGTTCTATAGCAAAGAGAGTGAACATGAAAATCGTATGCATTGGTGGTGGTCCATCGGGCCTGTACTTCGCGTTGCTGATGAAAAAACTCGGCCCCCACCACGACATCACCGTGGTCGAGCGCAACAAGCCTTACGACACCTTCGGCTGGGGCGTGGTGTTTTCGGACCAGACGCTGGAGAACATGCGCGAGTGGGACAAAGAAACCGCTGCAGAGGTGGAACAAGCATTCAACCATTGGGATGACATTGAGCTGCACTTCAAAGACCGGGTGATCCGTTCAGGCGGTCACGGTTTTGTGGGGATTGGGCGCAAAAAATTACTCAACATTCTGCAAGTGCGTTGCGAGCAAGTTGGCGTCAAGCTCATGTTTGAACAAGACGCGGACTCGGATCTGGACTTTCCCGATGCCGACCTGATCATCGCCAGCGACGGTGTCAATTCGCGTGTGCGAAGCCGGTTGCCCGAAGTATTCAAGCCCGATATTGTCACGCGTCCCAATCGATTCATCTGGCTCGGCACTAACCGCCAGTACGACGCCTTTACTTTCTTGTTCGAGAAGACCGAGCATGGCTGGTTTCAGGCCCACGTCTACAAGTTTGACAACCAAACCTCGACCTTCATTGTCGAATGCCCCGAGCACGTCTGGCTGGCGCACGGTCTTGACAAGGCCGATCAGGATGCATCAATAGACTTCTGCGAAAAGCTCTTTGCCAATAACCTGCAAGGCGAAAAGTTGATGACCAACGCCCGCCACCTGCGCGGCTCGGCTTGGTTGAACTTTCAGCGCGTCAAGTGCGAAAACTGGTCGCACTTCAACGGCAACAGCCATGTGGTGTTGATGGGCGATGCGGTGCACACTGCACACTTTGCCATTGGCTCGGGGACCAAACTCGCGCTGGAAGACGCCATCGAACTGGTGCGTCAATTCAAGGCCTTGGGTGACACAGCTGACCGCATCCCCGAGGTGCTGCAGCATTACCAAGCCGTACGTGAGATCGATGTCATCCGCCTGCAAAACGCCGCCTGGAACGCGATGGAGTGGTTCGAGGTGTGCGGCGAGCGTTACTGCGACCAGCTCGAACCCGAGCAGTTCATGTACTCGATGCTCACCCGCAGTCAACGCATCAGTCACGAGAATTTGCGTCTGCGCGATAAGGCTTGGCTAGAGGGCTACGAGGCCTGGTTTGCAGGCCGCACTTCCAAGCCTGGCATTCGCCCACCCATGTTCACGCCCTACACCCAGCGCTCGGTCACGCTCAAGAACCGCGTTGTGGTTTCGCCCATGGCGCAATACATTGCAGTGGACGGCCGAGCGGGGGATGACCACTTGGTGCACCTGGGCGCACGCGCCATGGGCGGCGCAGGTTTGGTCATGGTCGAAATGACCGCGCCCAGTGCCGATGGTCGCATCACCCATGGCTGCCCGGGCCTGTGGAACGATGCGCAGACCGAAGATTTCAAACGCATCACCGATTGGGTGCATGCCAAGTCTGACGCCAAGATTGGCTTGCAAATCGGCCACGCCGGACCCAAAGGTTCGAGCTGCCGCCCATGGCAAGGCCCAGGCATGGACCAGCCCGTGCCTGCCGATGACCCCGAAGGCAACTGGCCATTGATTGCGGCATCCGCCCAACCCTATTTGCCACACGGCGACGTGCCCCGCGCCATGAACCGCGCCGACATGGACCGCGTCACAGCCGAGTTTGTGGCCTGCACACAACGTACAGTTCAGGCTGGTTTTGACTGGCTCGAACTGCACTGCGCCCACGGCTACCTGCTGTCGAGCTTCATCAGCCCGCTCACCAACCAACGCAGCGACGACTACGGCGGATCGCTCGCCAACCGCCTGCGCTACCCGCTTGAAGTGTTTGCCGCCGTTCGTGCCGCCTGGCCGAAAGACCTGCCCATGTCGGTGCGAATTTCGGCACACGACTGGGTCGAAGGCGGCATCACGCCCAGCGATGCGGTCGAGATCGCCCGCGCCTTCAAGGCCGCTGGTGCCGACATGATCGACTGTTCGTCGGGCCAGGTCAGCGCCAAGCAAAAGCCCACGTACGGCCGCATGTACCAAACCCCCTTTGCCGACCGCATCCGCCAAGAAGCGGGCATCGCCACCATCGCAGTCGGAGCCATCTCTGAAGCCGACCACGTCAACAGCATCTTGGCCGCAGGCCGCGCCGATCTGTGCGCTGTGGCACGCCCACACCTGGCCAATCCGGCCTGGACACTGACCGAAGCGGCGCGCATCGGCTTCAAAGACATCGTCTGGCCCCGCGCCTACGAATCGGGCAAGCCCCAGCTCGAAGCGGGCTTTGCCCGTGAGCGTGCCATGCAGACTGCGAGTAAGGGGGACTGAGATGTTCCAAGAACTTGAAGGCCGTCACGCCCTCATCACAGGTGCGGGCGCAGGCATCGGCGCAGCCATCTCGCTGCAGCTGGCACAAACCGGCTGCCGCTTGACCCTGTGTGGCCGCTCGCAAGGCACCCTGCAAGCCCAGGCCGAAGCGCTGCGCGAGCAAGTGCCCGATCTGGCGGTGCTGATTGCGCCCATGGACGTGGCCGATGAACAAGCTGTGCAAGCTGCGGTGCAGCAGGCGCAGTCGCGCTTCGGCCCCGTCAACATTCTGGTCAACAACGCGGGCCAGGCGAGCAGCCAACCCTTTGCCAAGACCGATGCCGCGCTCTGGCAGAAGATGCTGAACGTCAACCTCACGGGCACCTACCACTGCATTCAGGCCGTGCTGCCCGGCATGCTCGACGCTGCGAAAGCCGGCACGCCGGGCCGCATCGTCAACATCGCCAGCACTGCGGGCCTCAAAGGCTACGCCTACGTGAGCGCTTATGTGGCGGCCAAGCACGGTGTGGTGGGTTTGACCAAAGCACTCGCGCTCGAATTGGCACGCAAGAACGTGACCGTGAACGCCATTTGCCCCGGCTACACCGAGACCGACATCGTGCGCGAAGCGGTACAAAACATCGTGGGCAAAACCGGCAAGAGCGAAGCCGAAGCGCGCCAGGCGCTGGCCGCCAGCAACCCGCAGCAGCGACTGGTGCAGCCGCAAGAAGTTGCGCAAAGCGTGCTGTGGCTGTGCGCTGCAGGCAGCGACGCGATCAACGGCCAAGCCATTGCCATCGACGGCGGGGAGTTGGCGGGATGAACAAGAGCGCAGCGCCGAGCCGCCTCAAGCCAGCTCGCGCCCCCTCGGGGGGCAGCGAAGGACACGCAGTGCCGAGCGTGGGGGCCATGCCCACCGACATGGAAGTGCGCGCCCACGCCGACCACCACGCCTCGCTGCGCCTGTGGTTGCGCCTGTTGTCGTGCACCACCCGCATCGAAGACACCATCCGCCAGCGCCTGCGCGAACAGTTTGACATCACGCTGCCGCGTTTTGACCTGATGGCCCAGCTCGAACGCGAGCCGCAAGGCCTCTCGATGAGCGAACTGTCGCGCCGCATGATGGTCACGGGTGGCAACGTCACCAGCATCGTGGACCAGCTGGAAAAAGAACAACTGGTGCAGCGGCAAATGCAAGCCAGCGACCGCCGCTCCTTCACCGTCAGCCTGACCGAGGCTGGCCGCAAAGCTTTTGCCGCCATGGCCCAAGCCCACGAAGGCTGGGTGGTCGAGCTGCTCTCGCCACTGGCTGAGCGAGAACAAACACAACTGCACCAACTGCTGGGCACCTTGAAGTCCAGCAAACCAACACACTCGAAGGAGACAAAATGAGTCAACGCTACCTGCCCGGCCAGCCGCACCAGCTGCCACGCCACAACCAGCCCATGGCGGGCTACCAGCCCGAACACTTCTTGCTGTCCGTCAAAGACGGGGTGGCCACGGTGAGCCTGAACCGCCCCGAGCGCAAGAACCCGCTGTCATTCGACTCGTATGCCGAACTGCGCGACTTCTTCCGCGCATTGCCCTACGCACCCGACATTCACGCGGTGGTCATCACAGGGGCCGGGGGCAACTTTTGCTCCGGTGGCGATGTGCACGAAATCATCGGCCCGCTCACCCAACTCGACATGCCCGGCCTCTTGGCCTTCACCCGCATGACGGGCGATTTGGTCAAGGCCATGCGCGCTTGTCCACAACCCATCATTGCCGCCATTGACGGCGTGTGCGCCGGGGCCGGGGCCATCTTGGCCATGGCGTCTGACCTGCGTTACGGCACCGAGCGCAGCAAAACTTATTTCCTGTTCAACAAGGTCGGTTTGGCCGGTTGCGACATGGGCGCTTGCGCATTGCTGCCGCGCATCATCGGCCAGGGCCGTGCGAGCGAATTGCTGTTCACCGGGCGCGGCCTGGGCGCACTGGAGGCCGAGCGCTGGGGTTTTTACAACCGGGTGTGCGAGGCCGACAGCGTGTTGGCCGATGCGCAGGCCATCGCCGCCCAGCTGGTGGCAGGCCCCACCTTTGCCAACGGCATCACCAAAAAAATGCTGCAGCAAGAATGGAACATGGGCGTGGACGAAGCCATTGAGGCTGAAGCCCAGGCGCAGGCCATCTGCATGGCCACCAACGACTTCCACCGGGCGTACCACGCCTTTGTGGCCAAGCAAACGCCCATTTTTGAGGGCGACTGAGCCATGACCAACAACCCCGCACAACAGCCAACACAGCACCCCGCTGAACTCGATTGGCCCTTCTTTGACGACAGCCACCGCGACTTCAAGTCGCGGCTGGACGTTTGGTGCAACGAGCACCTGGCACACGCCCACCACGACGAAAGCCGCGACGCGGTCGACGCCGAATGCATCCGCCTGGTGCGTCTGCTGGGCAGCGGCGGCTGGCTCAAGCACGCAGTCTCCGGCACAGCCTACGGCGCAGCGTCGGACGTGATCGACACGCGCCAGCTGTGCCTGCTGCGCGAGACGCTGGCTTTTCACAACGGCTTGTCGGACTTTGCTTTTGCCATGCAGGGCTTGGGCACCGGGGCCATCAGCCTGATGGGCTCGGCTGACCAAAAGCAACGCTACCTGCCCCGCGTGGCCTCAGGCCAAGCGCTGTCGGCCTTTGCACTCAGCGAGCCCGATGCCGGCTCTGACGTGGCCGCCATGCAGTGCAGCGCCACCGCCACGGCAGACGGCTATGTGCTCAACGGCCGCAAGACCTGGATCAGCAACGGCGGCATTGCCGACTTTTATGTGGTGTTTGCCCGCACGGGTGAGGCGCCGGGGGCGCGAGGCATCACCGCCTTCATTGTGGATGCCGACACGCCCGGCTTGACGATTGAAGAGCGCATCGACGTCGTCGCGCCGCACCCGCTGGCCACGCTCAAGTTTGACCACTGCAAGGTGGCTGCAGCGCAGCGCATTGGCGAGGCAGGCCAAGGCTTCAAGGTGGCCATGGCCACGCTCGATGTGTTCCGCACCTCGGTGGCCGCTGCGGCTCTGGGCTTTGGGCGGCGTGCGCTGCACGAGTCTATCGCTTGGGCGCGTTCACGCAAGATGTTTGGCCAAAGCTTGGGCGACTTTCAGATCACCCAAACCAAGATCGCGCAAATGGCGACGATGCTTGACGCCGCAACGCTACTCACCTACCGCGCCGCTTGGCTGCGCGACCAGGGCGCACGCATCACCCGCGAAGCGGCCATGGCCAAGATGACCGCGACCGAAAACGCCCAGCAGATCATCGACATGGCGGTGCAGATGCATGGCGGCATGGGCGTCAAAAAAGGCGTGATGGTCGAGTCGCTGTACCGCGAGAT
>NZ_JBILQU010000138.1:0-5697 GCF_044373035.1 Limnohabitans sp.
CTTCGGCCCGCTCGATTTTGGCAATCAAACCCGGGCGGTGCCCGTTGGTGCAGGCCACGTTGCACAGCTGTCGGGCCATTTCCATGTCGGTGGCGTTTTTCGGGAAGCTCACCGCCACATAGTCGGCATGGAAGCTCATGGCCGTGCGGATGTCGTCCATGTCCTTGGCCGTGAGGGCAGCAGCCGTCAAGCCGCCGCCTTGTTTGTTGATGCCCTTGTTGTTGGACAATTCACCGCCCAACTTGACGGTGGTGTGCACCTGCTCGCCCTTGACGGCGGTCACTGTGAGGACAATCAGGCCATCGTTGAGCAGCAGCACGTCGCCGGCCTTGACATCGCGCGGCAACTCTTTGTAATCCAGGCCCACACCCTGCAAGTCACCCGGCTCGGTGCGCGAGGCATCCAGCACAAAGGGCGCGCCAGGCTCCAGCATCACTTTGCCCTCGGCAAACTTGCCCACCCGGATCTTGGGACCCTGCAGGTCGGCCATGATGGCCACTTCGCGGCCCGCGCGTTGCGAGGCTTCGCGCACCAAACGGGCGCGGTCCACATGGTCTTGCGCCTTGCCGTGGCTGAAGTTCAGGCGAACCACATTCACACCGGCCCGGATCATGGCCTCCAACAGTGCGGGATCGCTGGAAGCAGGGCCTAAGGTGGCAACAATCTTGGTGGCGCGACGGGGCATTCGAAGATCTCCATGTAATTTGGTTTCAATTCTCACACGAAACGGGTGACATCCCAGAGACACCCGGCAGCTTCGCTCCTCAGATCGGCTCCATACCCCTGCCAAAGCCCTTGAATTGATCTCAGTCAGGGCTTTGCAACGTCAAGCAGCTAAACTTGCGCACACGAGAATTACATTCCTGACCCATGACTGCCTTACCCCCTACAGCCGATCAGCCGATTGCCTTGGACCAACCCCTGCCGCACCGCAAAACCTTGCGCGAATGGCTGGTGCCCTTGTCCGGGCGCAGTACGGCACGCGCTTTTGTGTTGCTGGCTTTTGACTACGCCTTGTTCTTTGCCCTGATTGCGGCCACCGTCATGCTCGAAGCCGTCTGGGCCAAGCTGCTGTGCGGCGCGTTGGCGGGCTTTGTGATCGGCCGGCTGTTCGTGATCGGTCACGACGCCTGCCACCAAAGCCTCACGCCCCACCGCGAGCTCAACAAGGTGCTGGGCCGCATCGCGTTTTTGCCCTCGCTCACCCCATACAGCTTGTGGGACACGGGCCACAACGTGGTGCACCACGGCTACACCAACCTCAAGGGCGTGGACTTTGTCTGGACCCCTTTGTCTGCACAAGAGTTTGAAGCCCTGGGCCCGGTGCAGCGCCTGCTGCAGCGCGCCTACCGCAGCGGTTGGGCCCCTGGCCTTTATTACATGATTGAGATCTGGTGGAAGCGCGAATTCTTCCCCAATAAAACCCACATGCCCACACGCCGTCCGATCTTTTTCAAGGACAGCCTGCTGGTCAGCGTGTTTGGCGTGCTGTGGATCGCCGTTGTGGCCGCTGCGGCCGTGGCCACTGGCCAATCGGTCTGGTTGTCCTTGCTCATGGGTGTGGCGATCCCTTTCTTTTTCTGGAACACGATGATCGGCTTTGTGGTCTATGTGCACCACACCCACGTCAAAGTGTCTTGGCACGACAACAAAGCCGCTTGGACCAAGGCCGCGCCCTTTGTGTCCACCACGGTGCATTTGACCTTGCCATTCCATGTCGGCGGCATGATGCACCACATCATGGAGCACACCGCCCACCATGTGGACATGAGCATCCCGCTTTACCGCTTGAAACAAGCCCAGGCCAAACTCGAAGAAATGCTGCCGGGCCGCATCATCGTGCAACCCTTCTCCTGGAAGTGGTACTTCGAGACCGCTCAAAACTGCAAACTGTACGATTTCGGCCGTGAATGCTGGACCGACTTCAAAGGCAGGATGACCAGCCCGGTGCGCGGCAACTTGCCACCGGCGGCTCAGGCCTGATCAGGTCGGTGCCAACAACAAAAAACCCCGCGATGCGGGGTTTTTTGTTGTAGTTGGCAATCTGAAGATTCAGTCATAGCCTTCGGCGCACTCTGCATAATAGCGCTGGACTTGGGGGTTAAAGCGGCTGGCCTTGATGATGGCGCAGTTGACGTTGTCGATGATGACGCGCTCGGGCACGCCGTTGAACCACTCAAAGTAACGGCGGTGGCAGTCCAACCAAGTGGCCACGGTCTGACCCCAGACGAACTCCAAGTAATGGTGTCGACGGTGGCACAGCGTCATGACAAAGGCTCAAGTGCGGCGCATCTGGCCATCGGGGTGCCTCAAGAATGGGCCAGCGCTAAAGTCGACCTGTGCTGCCTCGCCGGGCTTGAATGACAGGCGGCACGGTCAGATCGGTGCGGGGCACTCCTGGGCGATGTCCTGCATGAGGCAATTGACGGACGAGTAACTGCTTTGAAACTGGTGCTTGCGCACGAGGGCAGCGTGAATGGCCTTGCCCTCAACGCCAGCGGCCATCCAGCGGGTGACTGCCTCGCGCCAGGGCTGGGCTTTGGAGACGGTGCTGGCGGCGCGCTTGGGTTTTGGGGCCAGGCTTTGGGCGATGTTGGGCACATCGGGCAGTTGCGCGGAGGGCTCAAGCCAGCCCAAGCTGAGCGCCAAAGCGCGAAACTGGGCGACTTTGACTTTGCCCATGAGGCCCAGGCGGGCAACCTCGCGGTCACGGTCGCCCGCGCGCAGGCAAATGAGGACGTTTCGGAATTCATGCATCTCGATCTTTCTGCGGACCATCCATCACTCCTGAACAAAAGGTTCAGAAGATAGCGACGATGGGCCGAGCTCGAGATGTGTGTTGAACGCCGGCAGCTGGCCTCAGTAGTGCCCCAACGTTGTCACGTCGGAGTATCGTAAGTTAATGATTTGCTTGCAGAATCTGCTGTTTCAGTCTGGTCGCGATTTGAACGTCGAAGGTCAGACTTTGGGTTTTTGGGCGGGAAACCGCGAAAATTCCCATGCACCAAGGCAAGCTCGTATTTGCTCAACTCATGCTGTACCTGCCGCTGAGTAGGTTCTCCGCTGTGTGGCCGATCAAAACGGATAACACAAAGTCAAAGACTTCTCGTGTCTGGACCAGTTCTTCGCCATGGCCTTCACCCAATTGACTTACCGGGAGTCGTTGCGCGACATCGAAGTCAATCTGCGTGCGCAAGCACGGCGGCTGTACCACATGGGGTTTCGCTGCCAAACGATTTCGCGCAACAAGTTGGCCAATGCGAACGCTACCCGACCGTGGCAAATCTACGCCGACTTCGCCCAGCACCTGATCGTTATTTCACGACCGCTGTATGTCACGGAGCCTTTTGGCGTGGTTCTCGATGCGGCGGTCTATGCCTTCGATGCCAGCACTATCTACTTGTGCCTGTCTGTGTTTGCCTAGGCTTCATTTCGCTCGACCAAGGCCGCCATCAAGCTTCATATCTTGCTGGACCTCAGAGGTAACAACCCCAGCTTCATTCACATCACCGACGGCAAGACCCACGAGGTCAACGTGATGGACGATTTGGTGCTGGAGCCAGGGGCTTTCTACCTGATGGACCGGGGCTATCTGAATTTCGCAAGACTGTTTGTTATTCACGAGGCCAAGGCCTTCTTTGTGACCCGTGCCAAAAGCAATACCAAGTTCAAGCGGCGTTACTCGCATCCCGTGGACCGAGCGACCACTGCGGTGATATGCGATCAGACTGGTGTGCTGTCGGGTCAGCTTGCGGGCAAGGACTACTCCACGACGATGCGCCGGGTGGTGGGCAAGGACGATAGGGGCGAGCGCTTGGTTTTTCTGACCAACAACTGCACGCTCAAACCCGAGTTGATTGCCGACCTGTATCGCCAACGCTGACAAGTAGAGCTGTTCTTCAATTGGATACAGCAGCATTTGCGCATCAAGGTGTTCTTCGGCACCAGCGCGAACGCCGTCAAGACGCAGATATGGATAGCCATATCCACCTAATTGCTGATCGCCATTGCCAAAAAACGCTTGATCATCACAGTCTGTATGAAATCCTACAAATCCTGAGTCTGTCCATGTTTGAAAATATCCCAATACATCAACTTCTTGCGCCGCCCTCGAAAATTCAGAGACGGATTTCGAGCCAAATCAGCTCGATCGCCTCTGAAGAACTGATGTTACGCAGCCACCCTGAACAGCTGAAGTTGGGCATAGACGGAGCGCGATGCGTTGATGGGTAGTTTGCGACAAAGCGCGAAAGGATTTAGCTTGTTAAAGATGCTCAAGCATTCGAGCTTGAAGGTGGCGTAAATCGCCATAAAGACATGGTTGCTTTGGGTGCGCAACGTGCGCGTGGGGGACTTGGCCAGGTTAGCAGTGGACTTCAAGGATTTGTGAAACACCTCCACTTGCCACCGTTTTTTGTAGCTCGTGGTGATGGCGTCATAGTCGCAAGTCAAATCACTGCACACCAGATGCAACACCCCAGTACTGTCGTCTTTGTTTTTAAAGACTTGGCTGACCACCAGGACTGCTTTCGCATATCCCTTGAGCCAGCATCGCACGGTGGTTTGCTCTGAGAAATCCAGCTCATCTACCCGGACAAAGCGCTTCTTTTTTCGATCCTCTTCGCTCAAGGCAATCAGGCGGTTGTCTTTGAGGGCTGCAATGAAATGTCGGTCTTTGCCCGTGATGAATTCGAAGTTCTCCTCTGACGAGAACCAGCTGTCCATCAGCACGAAACGAAATTTCAAGCTGTTGTGAATACAGGTTTGAATCATCTCGCACATCATTTCGTTTTTGGTCTTGTCACTTTTACGCTTGAGTATTCTGGTCGCAAGCTCGCTGTATTGAATCGGCTTCTTCACCAGTTCAAACGCCACCGGAATGGAAGTTTCGTTGCAGTAGTACAGCGCATTGAGCAGGTTGATCCCTTTGACGGTACGCCCGCTGCAATGGTCAAAGTGCCAGCACATCAACTCGCTCTCATCGGTCCAGGCTTTCTCCTGCATCGTGTCGTCAAAGATCAACACACCGTCGTTACGCTCAATCGACCTGACGGTCAACTTGACCTGTTGCCACAGGTCCTTGGAGGTGTACTCCTGCGCTGATAAAAACCGCGTGATGTGGTCGTGGCTGACGTCACCTTCAACCATCGCCGACAAGCCCGTCGCCGTAGCAGCACCAAAAGTGCTCAACAAATAGTCTGTGTACAAATCAAGGTCAGTTTTTTTCATCCATGAAGCCTATCAGGGGTGGGCTGCGTAACATCAGTGAAGAACGTTGGCACTACTGAGCTGGCCTGTACGTGCCGAAAACGCACTGGATCGCATCTGCCGAAAACGGGGTGGCCTCTTCTACATGGTGAGAAGTGACATGTGGGCGATGGGTGCGTGGCACACGCCCTCAGCTTCACCCTGCAAACCATCCGCCCACAGGGTGGTCTCCGCGTGCCCCTGCTCAGTGGCAAGGCTCTCTCGCTGGTAGGCACCGGGTTTCAAGTTAACATGGGCTTCCTAAAAGTATGTACTATAAATTTCAAATTTCTGTAAAAAATCAAATAAAAGTTTTACAATTTTTCAGTAGTGTCCGGTTAAAAAGTGAACAAATTCAACTGCTTAGCGCAGTCAGGTGGTTCGGTTGTGTAGGCATCTGTCTGCAAGGCGCATGAAATCGACGTTTTCTCGAAAACAGACACCGACAAA
>NZ_JBILQU010000139.1:0-5696 GCF_044373035.1 Limnohabitans sp.
ACAGGTTGCGGGTTTGTTCGAGCTTGATGAACATCTCAGCCAAGGCAATTTGCTTGGTCGCAAACTGGCGGCGCTTAACGGGGCCAGTACCCGGAATCTCGCCACGCAAATACGCCACGGTGAAGTCATACGCCGCTTGCGCGATGCCCATGTAGGTGGGCGAGAGCGTCATGAACATGTGCGGCCAGCGGCTGGCGGCCTGAAAGTACAGACCCTGCGGCATGAGCGCCGCGTCTTCGGGTACGAACACGTCTTTGAAAATCAGATTGCGTGACACGGTGGCGCGCATGCCCAGAGGGTCCCAGTCGCCTTCGATCGTCAGGCCCGGCGCGGTGCGGGGTATGGCCAGGTACAGGGTGTCGCGGCGCGAGAGGTCGGTGCCCTCTTTCTTTTCGGTGCACAGCACGCCAAAGTAATCGGCGGCGTCGGACAAAGAAGCGAAGATTTTTTTGCCATTGACCTTCCAGCCGCCATCTACCTTGACAGCCAAGGTGCCGAAGGGTTGAGCCCCCGAGGCCGCAGCGCCACCTTCAGAAAAAGGCTGCGCGTAAATCGCGCCGTCTTTCACCACGCGGGCAAAGTGCGTGGCCTGGTGCTTGCGGTGGGTGGCGCGCTGCTCGGGCGTCATCTCCAGGTCTTCAGACAGCAGGCCGCTCCAGAGCATGGTGCAAACGTGCATGTTGAAGGTGAGCGCCGTGGCACCACAGTAGCGACCGATCTCGGCCGAGACCATGGCATAGGTGGCGTAGTCGGCACCTTGGCCGCCATGCGCTTCGGGCACACACAGCGCCAGCAAGCCGGCGTCGCGCATGTCGTCGTAGTTGGCGAATGGGAACTGCGCGTCGCGGTCGAGTTGCGCGGCGCGGGGGGCAAATTTGTCGCGGCCCAGCTGGCGGGCCAGGGCCATCAGCTTTTGCTGTTTTTCGGTCAGGGGGTAATCGTCGCCACAAATCGGCATGACGGAGGGCATGGTGTTCGGCATGGCGGTTTGCTGGGAGTTGGCTTGCACGGCGGTCATGGTTGCAGGTCCTTCAAGAATTTTTCGAGTTCGGCGTTGAACGCCTCGGGCTGTTCGTCATGCAGCAAATGGCCTGCGCCCGTCAGACAGGCGTAGCGCGCACCAGGGATCTTTTGCGCCATGCGTTCCATCACGGTGGGCGGCGCGGTGCGGTCGTGTTCAGCGGCCAAACACAACACCGGCACGGTGAGGGTGGGCAAGGCGGCGCGTTGCTCGAACTGCACCAGCGCATGCAGGGCGGCGCGGTAGGTGGCGGGCGGCACAGCAGACATGCTTTGGTGCGCCGACTTCAGATGGGCAGAGATCGTGTGGGCAGCATCGCCACCGGGTGCGGCCATGGTGGGGATCAGCTTGTCGGCAATGTCGCCCATGGTTTTGCCTGCTTCCAGCGGGGCCAGGCGCTGCGCCAAAAACTGCTTTTGGAAATCACCGTCGCTGTGGCCAAAAGCGGGGCTGCTGGCGGCCAGCAGCAAGCCTGCGATGCGCTCTGGCTTTTGCGTCCAAGCTTGCAAGGCGACCATGGCCCCCATGCTGTGACCCACCAACACGGCTTGATCGATGTGCGCCGCGTCGAGCATCTGCCAGAGGACTTGCGCCAAATGCGCGAAGTCATAAGGAGTGACCATGGCGCTGTCGCCATAACCGGGCATGTCCCAGGCCAGGCTGCGCCAACCCATTTGGGCCACATGCGCTTGCTGCGGTGCCCAACCCTGCCTGCCACCGCCCACGCCGTGCAGAAACACCACGGCAGGCTGTGTGGGCAAGCCCACGTCGGTGAATGCAGGCGTGCTCATCAAAGGCCTCTCTCAAATATCCGCTGCATACCCCATCTCCTGTGGGAGGCCGCCCCTGCGGCCGAATGACTGAAGTGGCTGCTATCGAAATTCGCGAGCAGGGGCTCGCTCCCACAGGGAGATGCCAGTGCCAGCACGCTCATTGGAGGGAACCCATTTGCACCACACCCGCGTCCACCACCACCGTGTCGTCCAACCGGATGGTGCAGCCGCGCATGGGCAAATCGAAATGGCCCAGCGTGTGGCGGCCTGCCACCTCGTTGGCCCCGGTCGAGTACAAAAAGTTGCCCGCAAAGGCGCGCAGCTCGGTGCCGTTGCAGTCGCGCTTATCATAAAACGCCATCGCGTCCCAGCGCGCCGCCGGGTTCAGGCCAAAGCCCACATGCGAGACGGCGTAGCAAGCGCGGTGACCCTCAAAGTCTTCCCAGGCCTTGTAGTAGCCGCGCATCATGTCCACATCCACGCCCTGCCCGTCGATGGCGACCACGCTGTCGTTTTCGATGGTCAGGCGGATCGTGTCGCGCAGGTATTGCTTGAAGGTCAGGTTCACATCACCCGGGGCCATGACCAGCGTGCCGTTGACGCTGCCCGCCGCCGGGAACGCCAGCGCCAGGCCCGCAGGCCAGTGCGAGACCATGCCCGGCTTGGGGCAGAAACCCCACACACCGCCGACCACCGCTTGTTGGTCGCCATGCTTCAGGTTCACGCGCAGGTCGGTGCCAGCCGCAGACGTCACATGCATCTGCTGCGCAGCGCGGAGCTTTTTCATAGCCGAGCGCACCACACCTTCGAGCGCCGGATCGGGAACGGTGCGTTCCAAAATTTCGGGGTGCTCGTTCGACACCATCAACAGGCGCGGCATGTGCCCGTCCATGCCCTTCATGATGGTGGGCAGCTCGGGGGCATGCAGCAAGCCCTCGACTGTGCAGTCCACCACCATGTCGGCGCGGGCCAGCGCGGCCACCACGGGGCCCAGCTGCCCAATCGCGTCGCTGGCGCCTGTGGAGCGCACTGGCGCGGGGGCGGTCAGGGGTGGCGTGGTCAACGTCAACTCAAACACCTTGGCCCCCATGCCCTCCAGCGCGAGGCGGACCAAGTCCACGTTGACCCGGCGTGATTGGGTTTCGGCCAAAATGGCGACCACCTCACCGGGCTGCACCTTGCACAGCGTGAAGGTGCGGGTAAACGCCGCGAGCCACCTGTTTTCGATTCGTTCCACCAGCATGCTTGTCTCCTTGGCCTGCAGTGCTGAACGGCTCACCTGCAGGCATGAATAACCAGTTTATATGAAAATTCATGCAATTAAACTATGATGAACCCATGCACCCAGCCCCCCCACCTCACATCAAAGCGCTGAGCCCAGACTTTGAAACGCCGCATTTCAAACAAGCACTGTCGCGCTTTGCCACGGGTGTGACCGTCATCACCACGTTCGCGCTGGGTGCACGCAAGGGCGATTCGGCCAGCAGCAGCTTTGTGGGCATCACCGCCAGTTCATTCAACTCGGTGTCGCTCACGCCGCCGCTGGTGCTGTGGAGCCTGGGGCAAGGCGCCAGCAGCGCACCGCTGTTCCATGCGGGCACGCATTACGTGGTGAACGTGCTGGCCGCCGATCAGCTGGATGTGTGCAACCGTTTTGCCTTCGGCAAGGGCGACCGCTTTGCCGACACCGCTTACACGCTGGGCGAGTCGGGTTTGCCCATTTTGGATGGGGCGTTGGCCTGGTTTGAATGCCACAACCGCAGCCGACACGAAGAAGGCGACCATGTGATTTTTGTGGGCGAAGTGGAGCGCTGCGGCTTCAGCGACGGCACGGCACCGCTGGTCTACCAAGGCGGGCAGTTCAGTTCTACGGCACCTCTGAACAAACCACTGCCATGACCCCCGAGCCAGGCTTTGTCGACGACTACCTGGCCTACTTGCTGGCGCGTGCCAGCCATTTGATTTCGAGCGAATTCCACGCCGTGGTTGAGGCCAGTGGCCTGAGCCTGATGGAGTGGCGCGTCATGGCCAGCCTGTCCGGCAAAGACAGTTTGAGCATCAACGAACTCGCCAGCATCGTGCTGTCCAAACAACCCACCGTGACCAAGCTGGTGGGCCGCATGCAAGACGCCGGGTGGGTCAAGCGTTGCGACGCCGCACACGACAAACGTCAAAGCCTGGTGAGCCTCACGGCCGCAGGTCGGCGCAAAGTGTTACCCCTGCTGAAGCAGGCCAAAGCGCACGAAGCGCAGGTGGTGTCAGCGCTGGGGGCGGAGCCGGCGCATCAACTCAAACTCATGTTGGAGAGCTTGATTGCGGCGCATGGCAGTGCAGGGGAACACTGAGCGGCTTTAGGCTTTTTTAATTGGCTGTTTGGAAGCGGATTTTTGCTGCAGAGCGCTGTTGTGAATTGGTTGAAGTTCAATTCACCGCAAGCCAGACGCCTTCAGGTGAAAGGTGAATGTCATATTCGAAATCACCCAAATGGAATTGACTACATATGTCTTTAAGTCCATAATTTGCCCATGACTTGGATCGTTCTTTTCCACGATGCTTTCGATGCTGAGTTCGAAGCCTTGGAGGAAGGGCTTCAGGACGAACTCTTAGCGCATGCCAAGTTACTGGCTGCGTTTGGTCCTGATCTGGGGCGACCTACAGTCGATACCCTGAAGGGTTCACGACACACCAACATGAAAGAACTTCGGTTTTCTTGGAATGGTCAGGTGTGGAGGGTGGCCTTTGCCTTCGACCCTCAGCGACAAGCGATTTTGCTGGTCGGCGGCGACAAAGGTGGCGCAGATCAGCGCAGGTTCTACAAACGCTTACTCACAGTGGCCGATGCGCGTTACGACAATCATCTGGGTACTTTGAATCAACCAACAAAGGAGTCCAAACATGGCCAGAAAACTCGATGACGTGATGGCTAAGCTGCCCAAAGATCGGAAAAAACGGGTGGAAGATCGAGCCTTGGAATTGGCGACGCTCAAAGATTTGCGCCATGCCGTGCAGCAAACCCAAGAGCAAATGGCTGCCGCCTTGGGGGTGCGTCAGGACACAATTTCTCGTCTGGAAAAGCGCAGCGACATGCTTCTATCGACAATGCGTCACTATGTGGAAAGCATGGGTGGAAAACTGGAACTGGTGGCCAAGTTTCCTGATCGTCCGTCCGTGGTGATTGACCACTTGGGAGGAGACGTCACGCTCAACAAGCGCGCAAGTGCTGCTCGCCGAGCACGGGCCTCGGCCTGAGTATGACCGACCGCTCCCAGCCTAAACCGTAGCCAGCCTGTCGGGCAAAGACAGCTTGAGCATCAACAAACTCGCCAGCACCATGCTGGCCAAACAACCCACCGTGACCAAGCTGGTGGGCCGCATGCAAGACGCCGGGTGGGTCAAGCGTTGCGACGCCGCACACGACAAACGGCAAAGCCTGGTGAGCCTCACGGCCGCAGGTCGGCGCAAAAAGCAGCCCCTGCTGAAGCAAGTTAAAGCGCACGAGGCGCAGGTGGTGTCTGCTTTGAGCAGGGAACCGACCCATGAACTCAAGCGCATGTTGGAGAGCTTGATTGCGGCGAATACAACTGCTGGCGAAAATGTGGTTTGAATCGTGAAAGGAAACACTCATGACCAACGCATGCAAGAGTATCCAACAAGGCTTGACTGAAGCCATTGCACATGCCAAGACCAAAGATACAAAAACCACTGGCGTGAAGTTGTACCAGCCTCATGTCATCAATGTGTCGGACCTGCGACAGCGACTGAATATGACTCAACAATCACGGATTGGAATGCGGGCAAATCCAAGGATTTGGCACTTTTGCTGTATGAAGCCATGTCCAACCTGTTAATGCACTCCGGCGCAAGCCAGGCTTATTTTGAAATCACCCAGCAAGACCAGGCTA
>NZ_JBILQU010000041.1:0-23881 GCF_044373035.1 Limnohabitans sp.
TTGGGCCTTTTTCAGAACCGCCGCTTGCGTGCGTGTTTCTTTTTTGGCGATACGTGAAATCTCGATTTTCAACTGGGCTGCGAAGTTGCTCATGTTCTCTCCATTCTTTCGGAACCTGGATCATACGCAAAGCGCATGCCCCATCAGCACAGACCCACTGGGCGCGATGGAGCACCTGTTCATCGTGACTGGTTCTGCTTGCCCTGTGACCGGTTGTCACCTGAGCAGCAGGACATAGCTCAAAGACTGCTTAAATACAGGCACTGCAGGCCCCATCGGCCAAACCCCCTCAATCAATGGAACAGGAGCCCTCCATGACCACCCAGCTCAAAGGCCAAATCGCCTGGATCACCGGCGGGGGCAGCGGCATCGGTCTGGCCGGCGCGATGGCGCTGGCCCAGGCCGGTGCCCATGTGGTGATTTCGGGCCGCAACGCCGCCACCAACGCCAGCGCTTTGGCCTCGCTGCAGGCCCTGGGCAGCGCCGAGGCCTTGCTGCTGGACGTGGCCGACAAGCACGCCGTCAAGGCGGCGGCGCAGCAGATTCTGGACCGACATGGCCGCATCGACATCCTGGTGACCAGCGCAGGCACCAATGCCACGCAGCGCAATTTCGACGTGGTCACGCCCGAAGCCTGGGACGATGTGGTGGCCATCAACCTGTCGGGCCTGTTTTATTGCGTGCACGCGGTCCTGCCCGTCATGCGCCAGCAGCAAGGCGGCTTGATCATCAACGTGTCGTCTTGGGCGGGTCTGTATGCGTCCAAGCTCACCGGCCCGGCTTACAACGCCACCAAGCGCGCCGTGCTGGCCCTGACCGAGTCCATCAACATGGAAGAGTGCACGCACGGCATCCGCGCCACCTCGCTCTTGCCCGGCGAAGTGGCCACGCCCATTCTGGACAAACGGCCCGTGCCGCCCTCAGCTGAGCAGCGCGAATTGATGGTGCAAGCCGAAGACATGGGCCAGGCCATCTTGTTTGTGGCGCAAATGCCTGAGCGCACCTGCATCAACGAGTTGATCATCTCGCCCACCTTCAACCGCTTTTACACGGGCGGGCTGGAGACACCGCCCAAACGCTGAGCCCGGCCCGATGAGCCAGCTTTTCAGCGACAGCGCCAAGCACCGCCGCATCGGCATTGCGCTGGTGACCGTCACCACCTTGATGTTTGCGCTGCTCGACGCCTCGGCCAAGTGGCTGGTGATTTCCCTGCCCGTGATGCAGGTGGTGTGGATGCGCTTTCTTACGCATTCGCTGTTTTCCATCGCGGTGTTTGCGCCCTCGGTCAAAGGCGATTTGCTGCGCTGGCGGCACCCGCGCTTGCAGCTGCTGCGCGGCTTGATGCTGGCGTCCATGACTGCACTCAATTTTTGGGCCCTGCAGTATTTGCAGTTGGCCGAGACCGGCGCCATGCAGTTTTCCGTGCCAATTTTGATCGCCTTGCTTTCGGCCTGGTGGCTGGGCGAGCGGCTGGATGCCAAACGCTGGCTGGCGATTGCGGTGGGCTTTGCGGGGGTGCTGATCATCATCCGCCCAGGCAGCCAGGGCTTTCACCCGGCCATCTTGCTGTCGGCGCTCAACGCCATTTTGTATGCGCTGTTCAACATGATGACGCGCTACTTGGCCAGCAGCGAAAACCCGGCCACCACGCAACTGACCTCGGCGGTGGTGGCCACTTTGGCGCTGACGCCCGTGGCGCTGTGGCAATGGCAACAACCGGCCACGCTGCTCGAGTGGTTCGTGATGGCGCTGGCCGGTTTGTTCGGCGGCATTGGCCACTACTTTGTGGCCGTGGCGCACCGCTATGCGTCGGCGGCGGTGTTGGGTCCATTTTTGTACCAGCAAATCATTTACATGACCGTGTTGGGCTGGCTGGTGTTTGACCAGGTGCCTGACCTGGCCGTGGTGCTCGGCGCCTTGGTGGTGGTGGCCAGCGGTCTGTATTTGCTGTGGCGCGAGTTCCAAGGCGCAGGCCCCAAATGAGCACCTCAATTTATTGAACGGGCCCTTGAAGTTTTGAGCCCCGAACAAGGGATCACTTTTTGTAGGAGCCCACCCCGTGGGCGATGGGCGTGGCACACGCCCTGCAAGCCTTCGCCCAGAGGGTGGACTCCAACGGTGCGCCAGCGGCTGCGCTCTTGGGTCCTCAGTCAGTTCGGTGACACACAAGCGGCCCCCCAGCGCCCAAGATGGCATACACACGCTCTGCACTTGGGTCGTCATCACAGGAGTCCTGCATGTCTGCTTCTCAACGCTGGAAACACCGTCCACCTGGCTCGAACTGGGGCGACTTCGGACCCGACGACCAATGCGGGCGCATGAACCTGTTGACGCCCGAGAAAGTGCTGCAAGGCATGCAGGAGGTGCTCACGGGTCAAACCTTCAACTTGAGCCTGCCGCTGGATTTTCCAGGCGGCAACGTGCTCAACCCCAGGCGTCAGCCGCCTGTGCTGCGCCCAACGGTGCGCGAGGGCAAACCCAACATGAACTACCAGCTTTGGTGCGACGAGCCGGCCTGCACCGATGTGGTGTGCGACGACCTGGTGATCATGCATTTGCAGTACAGCACCCAGTGGGACAGCCTGGCGCATGTGGGCTCGATGTTCGACGCCAATGGCGACGGCGTGCCCGAGCCGGTGTATTACAACGGCTTTCGCGCTGGCACCGATGTGGTGGGCCCAAGCGGCAGCGAAGGCGCGGGGATTTTTGGCTTTCCAGAGATCGCCCGTGAATCAACATCCTCGGCCAAGGCGCTGGGCATCGAAAAAATGTCCGAGCGCTGCGTACAAGGCCGTGCGGTGATGATCGACCTGCATGCGCATCTGGGCCGTGAGCGGGTGCGGGTGGGCTACGACCTGCTGATGGACATCCTGAAAAAAGACCAAGTGGTGATCGAGCCCGGCGACATGGTGTGCCTGCACACCGGCTTTGCGCAGATGCTGCTGGAGATGAACAAACAGCCCGACCCGCACGCGGTCGAAAACTCCTGCGCCGTGCTGGAGGGGCGCGACGAGCGGCTGCTGCAATGGATCACCGATTCGGGATTGGTCGCCCTGATCGCTGACAACTACGCGGTGGAAGGTTTGCCCGCCTCGCCCCGCCCCGGCAGTTGCGCGGCTTTGCCCTTGCACGAGCATTGTTTGTTCAAGCTGGGCGTGCACCTGGGCGAAATCTGGCACCTCACCCCCTTGGCCGACTGGCTGCGTCAGAACGGCCGAAGCCGCTTCTTGCTCACCGCTCCGCCCCTGCGCTTGCCTGGGGCCATTGGCTCTCCGGCCACGCCGATTGCCACGGTCTAAGGCTGACGAGCGCTGCCCTCCCAGGCTGCAGCTGAGCCACCGAAATGGCTCATCCAACCGAATCCGGCCATCGAACAGCCCCAATTGAGATGAAAATTGAGCTCACAATTGGGGCTGGTTTGCTGAACAGACGCATGGAACGGACGCATGAATTTGCAATTGCTTGATTTCGACTGCAGCGAAGATGCCGAGGGCGTGGTCTGCTGGGATGCGCTGGCGCAACCTGCGCCCCAACACAACACGGCTTTGTTGCAAGAGGTTGCGCTGGTGCTGCGCTGGGCACACGGCTTTGACCACGAAGGCCCCGGCCCCTTGGAAAACGGTGCCAACTGGGACTTTGACCTGCAGGTCACGCTGCTGAGCCACGGCGGCAAGCCCCAAGTGACCACGCCCCGCTTTGTGCCCAGCACGGGGCAACTGAGCCTCTTGCCCGAGCCGGTCGACATGCAAAGCCTCTCGCTGAGCCTGACCTTGAGTGGCACGCCTGGTTTTGTGCAAGCCTTTCGCACCCAACTCGAGCAGGCATGAACACCCCGCAGGCTTCCCACGCACCTGAGGTGCCCAGCTTCAGGACCGCGATCAAGTTCTGGTTTTGGCTGGGCTGCATGAGCTTTGGCGGCCCGGCCGGGCAAATCGCGCTGATGCACGAAGAGCTGGTGGTGCGCCGCCGCTGGATTTCAGAAAAGCGCTACCTGCACGCGCTGAATTACTGCATGCTGTTGCCCGGCCCCGAGGCGCAGCAACTGGCCACTTACACCGGCTGGTTGATGCATGGCACGCGAGGAGGCATTGCAGCGGGCGCCTTGTTTGTGCTGCCGTCTTTGGTGTTGCTGATCGTGCTGAGCTGGGCCTACACCGCCTGGGGACAACACCCTTGGGGGCAAGCGCTGCTGTGGGGCCTGAAGCCCGCGGTCACCGCAATGGTGTTGCAAGCAGCGCACCGCTTGGCCTTGCGCACATTGAAAGCCCGCTGGCTATGGGCGCTGGCGGTATTGTCCTTGCTGGGCATGCTTTGGGGCCTGCCTTTTGTGTGGATCATTGCGGGCGCAGCGGCCACGGGCTATTACATGTCGCGACAGCCCTCAGGTCTTCAAGTCCAAGTCCCAAGCCAAGCTGGCCCAGAGCCCACCAGCGGCGTCATGGCTGCGCAGCACACCCCCATACCCGAAGCGCAAGAAACCAGACCCCCGGTCGTCGCCGGTCCGGCCCCGGCCTGGCTGGACGACGACACGCCCCCACCCGCGCACACGCACTACAGCCACCCGCGTCTGGTGCGCGCGCTGGCCTGGGGGGTGGGGTTGTGGGCTGTGACCCTGGGCCTGATCGCGCTGGTGTTCGGGCTGGGCCACACGCTCACGCTCATGGGCGGCTTTTTCACGCAAGCGGCCTTGCTCACCTTCGGCGGCGCTTACGCGGTGCTGCCGTTTGTGACGCAAACGGCCGTGGGCCAGTATGGCTGGCTGACGGCGGCGCAAATGATGGACGGGCTGGCACTGGGTGAGACCACACCAGGGCCGCTGATCATGGTGGTGGCATTTGTGGGCTTTTTGGGCGGGCACAGCCAGGCCTTGTTGGGCCACCCTGTGCTGGGCGGCATCGTGGCGGCCTGTGTGGTGACGTGGTTCACCTTCCTCCCCTCGTTTGTGTTCATTTTGGCGGGCGGCCCGCTGGTGGAGTCCACACGCCACATGCCCTCGCTGGCCGGGCCCTTGCAGGGCATCATGGCCGCCGTGATCGGCGTGATCGTGCACCTGGCGGGCGTGTTTGCACGCCAGACTTGGCTGCCCGGGGGCTGGCACATGCTGCCCGATCTGGGGGCTTTGGCCCTGACGCTGCTGGCCACTTGGTTGCTGATTCGCAGGCAACTGAGCGTGTTCAAGCTGCTGGGCCTTTGCACGGCACTGGGGCTGGTGTGGCAGCTGCTCGTTTGAGACCCTTTGCCACCACGTCACCACCCCGCAGCCGCGTCTGTGCCTTAATGCACACCCAGAACGCCCCACCAAGCCATGACCGAAGAATTCCAGATCCACATCCCCGCCTCCTTCATGGCGCTTTACGTGCCGCCCGGCAAGATCAAGCCCACGTTGGGCCAGCGCGATCTGGCCACGCGCTACGAGCTGTGCGAAGACCTGGCCAACCTGCTGACGGAAAAAGCCGCCAACATGCAGTTCACCCTGGGCATCACCGAAGAGCTGGTGCTGGCGCAATGCGAAGCCGGTCTGCTGGCCGAGCCTGCCGTGGTCACGCCTGGTGAGGCGCGCTGGGTGGTGTGCCGCCTGGCCGAGCTGCTGCAGTGGCCCATGGACCAGCTCTTGCAAGCGCCCACCCCGGGCCAGCCAGGTTGACCGTCCCATGAGCACACCCGATTTGCAAAAGCTGCTGACGGCCCCCATCTTGCCCACCTTGCTGCGCCTGACCGCACCCAATGTGCTGACCATGGTGATGACGGTGCTGGTGGGCATTGCCGAAACCTATTACGTGGGCCGCCTAGGCACCACGCCTTTGGCGGCCATGGCCCTGGTGTTTCCATTTGCCATGCTCACCCAAATGATGTCGGCTGGGGCCATGGGCGGGGGCGTGTCGGCGGCCATCAGCCGTGCCCTGGGTGCTGCAGACCTGCAGCGCGCAGACAAGCTGGTGCAACACGCCTTGCTGATTGGCCTGGGCGCAGGTCTGATCTACAGCGCCCTCTTCTTGCTGTGGGGTCCCGACCTTTACGCGCTGTTGGGCGGGCGGGGTGCGGTGCAGCTGCAGGCCGTGCAATACGGCCAAGTGCTGTTTGCCGGGGCCGTTTTGGTGTGGCTGATCAACACGCTGGCCTCCATCGTGCGGGGCACAGGCAACATGCGCGCGCCCTCTTTGGCGCTGGTGGCCACAGCGGTCTTGCAAATCGCGCTGAGCGGTATGCTGTCCCTGGGCGCCGGACCCGTTCCCGCCCTGGGCATGGTGGGGGTGGCCTTGGGACACATCCTGGCCACCGCGGTGGGCGTGCTGTATTTTCTGTGGTACCTGGTCCGCAGCCAAGGGCGTTTGACGCTGCACCTACAAGGCTTTGCGCTGCAGCGCCGTTTGTTTGCCGACATCCTGCGGGTGGGGGCTGTGGCCTGTTTGTCACCCGTGTGCAGTCGGTGCTGGCCATTTTGATTTTTACCGGCCTGCTGGCGCAGCTGGGCACCGAAGCGCTGGCCGGGTACGGCATTGGCCAGCGGCTCGAGTTTTTGCTGATTCCCATCGCCTTTGGCATCGGCGTAGCCGCCGTGCCCATGGTGGGCATGGCCATGGGCGCAGGCCAGGTGGCACGGGCGCGGCGGGTGGCTTGGGTGGCCGCGGGCCTATCGGCCCTGAACTTGGGGTTGATCGGCGCGGTGGTCACGCTGGCACCCGATGTGTGGGCGCGTCTGTTCTCACAAGACGAGGCGGTGCTGGCTTATGCAAGGCAATACCTGGTGACGGCCGGGCCTGCATTCCCTTTCTTTGGCCTGGGCCTCACGCTGTACTTTGCATCGCAAGGCGCAGGCCAGGTCATTGGGCCGGTGCTGGCGGGCACGGTGCGGCTGGTGTTGGTGGCGGGCGGGGGCTGGTGGTTGGCGCAACACCAAGGCACAGCGGACAACTTTTATGTGCTGGTGGCCTTGGCCATGCTGCTGTATGGGCTTGTGACCGCTGCGGCTGTGGCCTTCACGCCCTGGACTGCCTCGGCCAAGCGCAACGGGTGAACCAAGACGGGACTCGCCAGCCAGTCAACCCACTTTGGGCGCAAAAACTCAGGCGTCTAAAAAAGAGCTGATGCCGCGGCGGCGGGAGACTTGACCCAGTCGATCATACAAATCGACGGTGGCGGCCGACTCGCCTTGCAGGGCTTGCAAAGCGCCCTTAACAGCTTGCAACTGGCGTTGCAGCAGCTGAATGTTGCGCAAGTGGTCTTGTTTGCACTGCTGCAGGTCTGCCTGCAGGTTCTGCCACAAGACAGGCACGGCGTCTTGGCCAGCCACCCATTGGGCAACTTGGGACAGCCGTTCCAAAATGGTGATTCTCTCTTCCTGCAAAGCCTCAAAGCCCGCCATGTCGCGGGATTTCAACACCTCAAACTCCAACGCCAGCAACGCGGCCAGGCGTGCGGTATCCACCGGCGCATGGTCGAGCCAGGCATCCATCGTGCCCTGATGTGGGTCCAGCGCAGGCATGGTGGGGCTGAGGTTCATACCAAACTCATTCCTTGATCATTTTTTCAATGGCCATGAAGTTTTCGGCGATGCGGCGAGTATCGATGGGGTATTGGCCCTGTTGGATGGCCACTTTGATGGCCTCCACCTTGGCACGGTCGAATTCTGGCTCTTGCATGGCTTTTTGCGCAACAGCGCTCAGTTTGACTTCGTCCGTCTGGGGGGCCAGCACCTTGGTCAGGCCTTCTGACGCAACAGCCGAGGCGCGCTCCTGGGCCTTCGCAGACACCTGCCGATTGGACGCGTCCATTTGGGCAGCCCGGCGAAAACTAGAGATGGGATCAGTCATGATGGTTCTCTTTTCTGGTCTCTTTATAGTGAGCAGAAACCTCGCTCGTAATCAGTATCGGTTGCTCATTCTAGAACTTGAGCCCCACACGCATTTATTTTTAAAATTTCATCATCTGACATTTCAAAGGCCTTGGACCTGGTTGGGCCCTTTGACCAGCCCCGTCAGCATGCGCCCGGAATCGCGGTTTTTGAGTTTGATTTGCTCGCCATAGCGGCCATCTTGCTGCGCCTCTACCCGGGCCGAGATCTGGAAACCCTGAGCTTGCCCGATCGACATCAGCACCATTTGGCCTCTTTTGACGAGCAAAGTGGGCCGAATGTCTTGACTTCGCAGCGGGGCATCAGGGCGCACATCGCGCACCACCTCGCTGTGCAGAATTTGTGAAACTTGTTCCAACACATTGACAGGCATGCTGGATGCATCGACATCGACCAGCCGAACATGAGCCTCTGTCAAGCTCATGCCGCGCTGCAGCGGCACAGCGGCCACCAGCACTTGGCGTTTCTCCACCGGGGCGGGCTCGGCCTTGGCTGGGGCAGCAGCGGCCGCCGCGACACGCCCGGTCACAGCCACACGCACATAAAGCTGCCAGGCCGGTTGGGCGCAGCGCACACGGATGGTATCGGGGCTTGCAAAGGGCAGATCCATGGCCAGGGGGCTGGTGCAGGCCTTGACCTGCAGGCGCGGGTCCAGGGGGACGAGCACCACCGACTCGGCTGGGACCGATTGGGTTTGCACCACCCAATCAACCACCGACTTTTGCAGGGCCGCCGCAGGTGTGGCCGGTGCCGCCGCCAAGGCAGACCAGCTGCTCAAACAAAAGACCGCTCCGAGCCAAAGGCCTCGGATGGTGACCTGGTCCAGAAGTCGGCACAGCATTTGCATGGAGGGTTTCATAGGTGTGAAAGTTTTGACAGTGTTCATGATTTCCATCTACCAAGCAAAAACGAGACCAGCCCCCAAAAACACCTGCCATCCGCATGCGCAACCTGTTGCCTCCTTTGCCCAGCCTGCCCGCGCTGAGCCCCCCTGCCCCTTCGGGCAGTGGTGCGCTGCTGCCCGCATCAGGCCGCGCCGGGGCTTTCGGGCAGGTGCTGGCGCAGGTGTCCCCCCGCAGTGGCCTGGTCCAAGCGCAGGAAGGCGACACCTTGATTGGTCTGGTCAAGGCCCATTACCGGCAAAACCAGCAGCCCATCACCGAGCATCAGGCCATGCGCCTGGCCCACCAAGTGGCCGCACGCAACCAAATTGACAACCCAAACCTGATCCTGACGGGTCAAAAAATCGATTTTTCCAGTCTGCTCATGCCGGCCCTGGCCCGGGGTGAAGCCCCTGGACCTCTGGATTTGAATGCGCGCAGCGCGCAATCCGTGGCCCAACTGGCCTCCTCTTCGGCCTTGACCAGCAACGCTTTGGCCAACCGCCCCACCGCCTGGGCCAGCCAACCGATCCCCAACGGACAACACCCGGTGCTGGACAAAACATTGGAGCGGGCCATCGCCAAGGGTTTTGTGACCGCCTCGGACGCCCCTGCCGTCAAAGACAAAATCCTGGCGCTGGCCGACCGCTACAACTTCCAGCCCGATGACTTTGCCCGCCTGAGCCTCATGGAGAGCGGCGGCATGAATCCCCAAGCCAGCAATGGCCACTGCCACGGCATCATCCAGTTTTGCGATGGCCCCAACCGGGGCGCCGCCTCGGTGGGCTTCAAGGACAACCCCCGGGCGATTTTGGGCATGGGTTTGCTGCAGCAGTTGGACCTGGTGGACCGTTATTTCTCGCAAGCCGGTCTGCGCGTCAAAGGCCCCCCGGTCGGACTGGATGATTTATACCTGACGGTGCTGACCCCGGCTGCCCGGCAAGAAACCCGGCCCGATGCGCCGCTGTCCATTGCCGGGCCGCAGGCGCGTTACCTGCATGTGGGGCAAGACACGCGCGCGCCCATCACGCGCAATTCCATCCTAGCCGGGTTGCACACCTTGACCAACGCCCTGCTGCCGCAGGCCGCGCGCAGTGCGGTTGCGCCTGTGCTGAGCGCGGTTGGCAAGGGTGGCGTGGCCCGCCTGTACGACGAGGTGGCCAACACGCTGCCCACAGCGTTGCGCTGAGCAGCGGCAAATCCTGGCCGCAGGGCTTTGCCGCTGACGGCAAATTGCCGCTCCCGGCCGCAAGGGTCCATCGGCCTCACACCAAAGACAACAAATTCACTTGGCACGGCTTTTGCAGCTATCGACCACAAGCCGCTCAACTTGAGCACCCTTCGTCAAAAAATTGACGACACCTGTCCATCGAAACACGACCCCAGGAGTCCAGATGAATTTGTTAAACCAGGCACTCGGTGTGCATGAACAAGCTTTGCAAGTCAAAAGCCGACGCCTGGAAGTGTTGGCGCAAAACATCGCCAATGCCGACACGCCCAACTACAAAGCGCGGGACATCGACTTCAAGGCCGTGATGAAAGAGACCCAATTCAAGGACAACGCCATGCAGACCACCAGCCAAGGCCACTTTGCGCAGGGCCAGGGGCTGGACGCCGACGGCATGCGTTACCGCACCCCATTCAACACCGCTTTCGACGGCAACACCGTTGAAATGAGCGTCGAACAAGCCCAATACGGTAAAGCCGCAGCCGACTACCAGGCCACGCTGAACTTTCTGGAAAGCCGCGTGAGCAGCGTGCGCAAAGCCTTGAGGGGAGACTGATCATGTCGATGGACAACATTTTTGGCATTGCCGGCTCGGCGCTCAACGCGCAGCTGACCCGCATGAACGCCACCGCCTCCAACCTGGCCAACGCAGGCACCGTGGCCACCACAGAGCAGGATGCTTTTCGTGCCAAACGCCCGGTGTTCAAAGCCCTCATGGATTCTCAGATGACCCACAACGGCGCCCCTTATGTGGGTGGCGTGAAGGTCGACCGCATGGCCGATGACACCGCCCCGCCGCGGCGCGTATCTGACCCGAACAACCCCTTGGCCGACAAGGACGGTTTCGTCTACCAGACCAACGTGAGCGAAGTCACCGAGATGGTCGAGATGATGGCCTCCGCGCGCTCTTACCAAAACAACGTCGAAGTGATCAACACGGCGCGTCAACTGATGATGCGCACGCTGGACATCTCCAAGGCCTGATCTGAAAGCACACCATGGCCACCCCTAACGTCGCATCTTCCAGCCTGCTCCAAAACGTCTCGCGCTACGAAGACGTCAAAGACGCGGCCAAAAAAACCAACGAAGACATGGGCAAGCAGGAGTTCCTGACCTTGTTCACCGCCCAGTTGCAAAACCAAAACCCCTTGGAGCCCGTCAAGAACGAAGCTTTTGTGGCCCAGCTCGCGCAGTTTTCGCAGCTCGAAGCGCTGACCAACATGCAAGGTTCGCTGGACAGTTTTGTGAAATCCATGTCGGGCGAACGCATGCTGGGCAGCGCCGCGCTGATCGGCAAAAAAGTGTCGGTGACCGACACCCCCACCCAGCTGACTTCGGGCGGCACCCTCGACGGCAGCATCGACTTGCCGATGGGCGCCAGCGGCGTTCAGGTCAGCGTGTTCGACAGCCAAGGGCGTCTGGTTCAGGAGTTGATCGCAGGTCCGCAAGTGCCGGGCACCACCCCGATTTCATGGGACGGCAAGGACGCCGCAGAAAACCCTGTGCCCAGCGGCCTGTACCGTCTGAGCGCCACCGCCGTGGTCAATGGCAAGAGTGTCCCCGTTCCGGTCAGCACCTTGTCCACCGTGCGCGCCATCTCCAGCAATCCGGCCGACGGCAACGTCAGCGTCGAAGTCGACGGTGGCAAAACCATGCTGCTGACCGACGTCAAGCGCGTGGGCAGTTAAGCCCACCAACGCCCCAACACATTCTCACCCCACGCCTCACAGGAGCCTTCCAGCATGTCGTTCTATACCTCGCTCACCGGACTGAACTCGGCCACCGCCCAATTGGCCGTCACATCCAACAACATCGCCAACGTGGGCACCTCGGGCTTCAAGCGCTCCAGGGCCGACTTCGGCGACATTTTCTCAACCTCGCCGCTGCAAAAATCGTCCAGCAACATCGGCCAGGGCGTCTCGCTCAGGCAAGTGAGCCAGGAATTCAGCCAGGGCAACATCTCGACCTCGGGCAACTCGCTCGATCTGGCCATCACGGGCGACGGTTTTTTCCCGCTCAAAACGCCCGATGGTCTGCAAGACATTTACACCCGCAACGGCTCCTTCACCCTGAACGACCAAAACAACGTGGTCAACTCCACTGGCCAACGCCTGATGGCCGCCTCGGTCGACTCGTCCGGTAAGGCTGACTTGACCGACCTGAACGCCCTGACCATCCCCCCCAAAACCTCTGGCGAAGCGGTGGAAACCACCCAAATCCAGCTGGGCCTGAACCTGCCGGCCGACTCGTCCGTGATCACGGCCGAATTTGACCGCACCAACCCCAGCACCTACAACAAGAGTACCGCCTTGACGGTGTACGACAGCGGTGGCAACGGCTACCTGGCCACGGTGTACTACGCCAAAACCCAAAACGCCAGCCAAGACCAAACACCCCCCAGCTCGAAGTGGCAAACTTACTTTTTTGTGGGCGACACCCAAGTCAAACCGGCTTTGCAGCAAGCGACCGACAAAGTCGGCGGTACGCTGTTTGTCAACAAGTACGGCGATGTGCTGCCCAAGAGCGATTCCCGTGTGGTCCCCAGCTCTGGCACCACCGAGATGTTTTCTCTGGACCAACTGACTGACGTGCGACGATCCTCAGCCGCCACGGCTGTTGGCAGCGCGCTGACCACGGCCAACTTCGTCAATGGCGCCTTGGTCGGTGCCACCACAGGCACCTTGAGTTTCAAGATCAAATCCGATGTCCCAGCAGCCAATCAAACTGCTGCGGCGACCGATCAAACCATCACTTACACCCTGAAAGCTGGCGACCAAGACCCCGAAGTGTTGGCCCGCAACGTTGAAATTGCCATCAACAACGTGATGGGCTCATTGCCCGAGACACCGGCAACGCTTGGTTCAGCTGCAGGCGTGACCCCCGTCGTCGAAGCCACGCCCGCCATCCAAAATGCCCGTTTCGGCATCACCGTCGCTTTTGACCCTGATACCTCCAAGTTTTCCATTGCCTCGGGCACCACAGGCGATGGCTCCAGCATTGTGGTCAGCGGCGCTGACGCCAAAGCCATCGCTTTGATGGGTCTGACCGACTCGCCCAACTTGACCGTGACCTCATCGGCCACCGAGGCTGTGCGCGGCAAAGTCAGTGAACCTGCGGTTTTGCGCGGCGAAACCATGACCATCAACACCACCAAAAGTATCAGCACCACATCGTCTAACAAAGACTTTTTTGTGTCGGTGGATGGCTATGCCTTCAAGACGGAACTGCCCTTCCCCACCACGTACACCAACATCGACAGTTTTGCCAAGGCCCTGCAAGACAGCATCAACAGCAAAACCGACCCGTCCACAGGCCGCAAAGTCTCCGGTGTCATGGTCAACTTCGACCCCAAGGCCAAACAATTTGTGTTCACAACGGGGACAACGGGTGAAAACTCTGCCATCCAGGTCACCGGCTCTGCCGACTGGGGATTGGCCAACACCGAAATGACATTTGGCGCCACCAGCGAGTGGAAAAAATTGACCCAATTCACGGAAAACGGTGCACTGCAATTTGTTAAAAATGGCGTTCAAACCGAAGACGCCGCAGGGCTGTCCGAACAAACCGAATGGTGGCCTGTTTACTTGGACCGTGGCGAGCTCAGCTTCGACCTGACCGGTAAACCCATCTCGCCACTGACGGGCATGCCTTTCGAAACCGCGTTCTTGGCGGGCGGCAAGGGTGCCCTGACCATGTCGATTGACTTCACCAAGTCCACCCAATACTCCAGCGCATTCGCGGTGTTGTCTCAGTCGCAAGACGGCGCTCCTGAAGGCGAGTTGATGGGTCTGAACATCGGTGTGGACGGTCTGGTCAATGCAACCTACTCCAACGGCTCGCAAGTGTCCTTGGGCAAGATCGTGCTGGCCAACTTCTCCAGCCCCTCTGGCCTGCGCCAGGTGGGTGATGCCAGCTACTTGTCCTCCGCCATCTCGGGTGTCGCCAAGATCGGTGAAGCCGGTTCGGCCGGTTTCGGTTCGATCCGCGCAGGTGCCACCGAGCGTGCCAACGTGGACTTGACGCAAGAGTTGGTGGACCTGATCACCGCCCAGCGTAACTTCCAAGCCAACGCCAAAGCGATTGAAACCAGCTCCACCATGACCAGCGCCATCATCAACATCCGTGCTTGATGACCAGAACTGACCACGACTGAACCCCAGAGAGCCGCACCATGGACCGCCTTGTCTTCACATCGAACGCCACCATCAAAGAGCAGGCCACGGCACGCCAGGTGCTGGTCAACGACCTGGCCAACGTGTCCACCTTGGGCTTCAAAAGCAGCTACGACGTGGCCTTGCAATCGGTCAAGGTCGAAGGGGCAGGTTTTGATTCCCGCTTTCAGGCTCAGACCATTTCACGCGACCTGATCCGCATGGACCCTGGTCCGGTCATGGCCACCGGTCGCCCGATGGACGTGGCCATGGCGGGCAACACGGTGCTCACGGTGCAGGCCCCCAATGGCGACCTGGCTTTCACACGCCGGGGTGATCTGAAAGTGAACATCCAGGGCCAGCTGGAAAACGGTTCAGGCCACTTGGTGCTGGGCGAAGCCGGCCCCATCACCATCCCGCCGGGCCTGATGGTCAGCATCAACCCAGATGGCACCATTTATGCACGCGACCCGGCACAGATCGGCCCTGCCCCTGACGTGTTGATCGACCGCTTTCGCTTGCGCGATGTCACAGGCGTCAGCCTGGCCAGACGTTCTGACGGTTTGTTCAAGGTGTCGGAAAAACCAGATGGAACAGACATTGCTTTAACTGATCGACTGCCCCAGGTGATTTCGCAAGCCCTGGAGGGAAGCAACGTGAGTGCCATTGAAGCCATGACACGTTTGATCGATCACTCGCGCAGTTTTGAAACCCAGATTCGCATCATCAAGGAAATGAAAGGGCTCGACGAGTCCGGCGCTTCCATGATGAAAGCCGCTTAACACCTGACAGGAGAGCCCCATGGATGCCTCAATGTGGATTGCCAAGACCGGCCTGGATGCGCAGCAAACGCGCATGTCGGTCATCTCGAACAACCTGGCCAACGTCAACACGACGGGCTTCAAGCGCGACCGCGCCACCTTCGAAGACATGCTCTACCAGAACCTGCGCCAACCCGGGGCCCAAGTGGGCGCTGACGCACAAGCCCCCACCGGCTTGATGCTGGGCACGGGTGTGCGCATCGTGGCCACCGAAAAAACCCACACCCAAGGCAGCTTGGTCACCACCAAAAACGCGCTCGACATGGCGGTGCAAGGCGATGGATTTTTCCAGATTGCCCAGCCTGACGGCACGATTGGCTACTCACGCGATGGCAGCTTCAAACTCTCGGCCACCGGTCAGCTCGTCACCGCCAACGGCGCACCTTTGCAGCCGGCCATCAACATCCCCCCCAACGTGGCCAGCATCTCCATCGGCCAGGACGGCACGGTGTCGGTAGAGACCGCGGCAGGCGGCGGCGCCCAGGTGCTGGGGCAGATTCAGATTGCCCGCTTTTCCAACCCCGCAGGCCTGCAAGCCATTGGCCAGAACATGCTCAAGGAAACGACTGCCAGTGGCGCGCCCGTGGTCTCACAGCCCGGCCAAGCCGGCGCAGGCCAGTTGATGCAAGGGGCGCTGGAGGCGTCCAACGTGAACGTGGTGGAAGAAATGGTCAACATGATCGAAACCCAACGCGCCTACGAAATCAACTCCAAAGCCATCTCTGCCGTGGACGGCATGCTGCGCTTCCTGAACAACAACATGTAAGCCCGCCATGACAGCCCGCACCGATTTCATCACCCGCGTTTTTGCCCTTGGCTTGCTGGCCCTGGGCCTCGGCGGTTGCGCCACCGCCCCCGAGCCTTTGGCGCATTCCCCCGAATTTGCGCCCGTCATGCCCGTGGCCGTTGAAAAGCCCCGCATGGCCACAGGCGCCATTTACAACGGTCGGCACAGCGACAACTTCTTTGGCCGCAGCCGCAACTACCGCGTGGGTGATCTGATCACCGTCATGCTTGACGAGTCGACCCGCGCCGGTCGCGAGCAAAAAGGCACCGTCTCGCGCGATTCTGATAACAATGTCGTCCCCAGTGGCTTGGTGTCCAAAATCCAAAACCTGGCACTGCCCACCAAAATTTTGGGCACCACGCTCGGTGGTGTGTTCAATGGCGTCAACCTGAACGAATCAAGCATCAAAAGCAGCGGCGTGGGCACAGCCGGCCAAAGCGCCAGCCTGACGGGCGCGGTGTCGGTCACCGTGGTCGAGGTGCTGGCCAACGGCAACCTGATGGTGCGCGGCGAAAAACAATTGGCCCTGACGGAAGGTGCCGAGGTCATCCAGGTCAGCGGCATCATCCGCCCCGACGATGTGTCGCCCAACAACATGGTGCAGTCACGCCGCCTGGCCAATGCCCAAATTGCCTACCGTGGCACGGGCGACATGGCGGCGGTGGCCAAGACGGGTTGGGGCACCAAAGCCTTGCTCAAGGTCTGGCCTTTTTGAGCGATTGACACCCGAAAAGACCCCCTATGAAAACCACCCTCTTTGCCCTTGTGTTGCTGCTCGGCCTGAACGCCAGCGCCTGGGCTGACCGCATCAAAGACCTGGCCAGCGTGGCCGCAGGCCGCACCAACCAACTCATTGGTTACGGCCTGGTGGTGGGCTTGCAAGGCACGGGTGACGGCGCCGATGTGTCCTTCACCGCGCAAAGCATGAAGTCCATGCTCAGCCGCATGGGCGTGAGCCTGGACGGCAAATTGTCGGACTTCGACCAAAGTGACAGCGCCGGCAAGATTGACATCAAGAACGTGGCCGCCGTGATGGTGACCGCAGAACTGCCCCCTTTCGCCAAGCCGGGCCAAAGAATTGACATCAACGTCTCGGCCATTGGCAAGGCCACCAACCTGCGCGGCGGCAACTTGCTGTTGACCAGCCTGCGCGGCGTGGACGGCGAGGTATACGGCATCGCCCAAGGGGCGCTCACGGCCACAGGCATCGATGCCAACGCGGCCGGCTCCAAAGTCAATATCGGTGTCCCCACCTCGGCCCGCGTGCCCAACGGTGCCACGGTCGAACGCATGGTCGACACCCCATTCGAGAGCTCTGACCATGTGGTCATGAACGTGCGTGAATCGGACTTCACCACCACCACGGCCATCGTGAACGCTGTCAACAAGAGTTTTGGCGAAGGCACAGCCCGCGCCATCGACGGCATGTCCCTGGCCATCCGAGCACCCACCGACATGTCTCAGCGCGTGGCATTCATGAGCATGGTGGAAAACCTGGACGTGGTGCCCGGCGAACCCCCTGCCCGCGTAGTGATCAACTCCCGCACCGGCACCGTGGTGATCAGCCGCAACGTGCGCGTGACGGCTGCGGCCGTGGCGCACGGCACCATCTCGGTCGCCATTGCCGCGACCAACGAAGTCTCGCAACCCAACCCTCTGGCCCAAGGCCAAACGGCCCCGGTGGAAAACGCCCAAATTGCGGTGACCGAGCCCAAAAACCCGATGTTCTTGTTCCAGCCCGGCGTGGACCTGCGCCAGGTCGTGGACGCGGTCAACCAAGTGGGCGCCACGCCTTCCGCCCTGATCGCCATCCTGGAAGCCCTCAAAAGCACCGGCAGCCTGCGGGCCGAACTGATCATCATCTGATCCGCTTGAAAACGTCTGAGAACTGAACCACCCACCCGCCATGAACGACATCAGCTCTTCCGGTTCTTATCTGGACTTCAACGCCCTGGCGCAGTTGAAGGGCGAAGCCGCACGCGACCCCAGCAAAGCAGTCCGCAAGACCGCCGAACAATTCGAGGCTTACTTCATCCAGCAAATGATGAAGACCATGCGCGACTCGATCGAAAAAAGCGACCTCGTTGAAGGCGGCAACATGGAGATGTACCAGGACCTGATGGACAAGGAAGTGTCGCTCAGCATGGCCAAGCGCGGCGGCATGGGTTTGGCCGACATGATGGAACGCCAGATGAACCAGGCCCAAGCCATGAGCACGCAAGACGCGTTGCGCCAGCGCCTGCCGATCAGCCTGAGCGCCCCCGCCCTGCCCCTGAACCCGGCGCGCGAGCCAGTGTCTCTCAAGCCAGCGGCTGCTGAGGCCTACCGCCTGGAGCGCACCAGCGGCTTCATGCTCGGAGATAAACCATGAGCGACTTGCTCAGTATCGGCAGCTCGGGCGTCACGGCTTACCAACGGGCGCTGGCCACGGTGTCGAACAACATCGCCAACGTCAACACCGACGGCTACACACGCCAAGACGTTTCCCTGACCGCCAACCAGCCACGTCAGATCGGCAACAGTTATCTGGGCACCGGCGCACGCTTTGATTCAGTCCAGCGCCAATACGACGCCTTTGTCGAGTCCAACCTGCGCAACAGCAACAGCGACCTGGAAAGCCAAAAGCCCCTGCTGTCTTACGTGAACCGCCTGATCGACGTGATGGGCGATGAAAGCATCGGCTTGACCACGGCGATGAACCTGTTTTTTGAATCGGCACGCGACCTGGCCACCGACCCGGCTTCGGTGGTTTCGCGCAGCATCTTTTTGCGCGATGCCGATGGCCTGGCGGCACGGTTTCGCCAGCTGGCAGGTCAATTTGAATTGCTCGACAACGAAACCCGCCAATCGGTAGAAACCGATGTCGGCCAGGTCAATGCCCTGACCGCGCAGCTGGCCCAAATGAACAAGCAATTGGCCAAACACAGCACGGAAGCCAGCCAACCCTCAGAGTTGCTGGACCAGCGCGACTTGTTGTTGCGAGAGTTGTCCAGCCTGATTTCCGTCAAAACGCGCTTTGAAAACAACGGCGCAGTCATTGTCAGTGTGGGGGACACCCTGGACCAGGGCATCCTGGTGAACCAAAACACCTCGCGTGCCATCAACGTCATGCAATCGAGCCTCGAAAGCACCAAGATCGAGTTTGTCATCGACGCCTATGGCCAACCCGAAACCATGACTGGCATTACCAGCGGCAAGATCGGAGGCGTGATGAGCTTTCGCGAGCAGGTCTTGAACCCCGCCAGCGACTCACTGGACAACCTGGCCATCGCCGTGACCCGAGAAGTCAACAAGGTGCACCGCGATGGGCTTGATGCCGAAGGCCAACTGGGCGGTGACCTGTTTGGCTTTGCCGCAGACAAAACAGGCCAAGCCTCGGGCATGAACCTGTTGGTCCAAGATGCCAACCGGGTGGCCGCCGCCGGCCAGTTCAGGGTCATTGACAACCCGCTCAACAGCGGCTCCGCACAAGCCCGGGTGACCTACACGCCCCCCCTGTTTCAAGGTCCCACGCAGCTGCTCGGCGATCTTGCGTTGGCCAAAGTGCCACAAATAGCCACCTTGCCCAGCGTGACCATTGAAGCCAGCCAAGGCTTCAGCAGTCTGGGGCTGATTCCGATCGGCACACAAAATCTGGCGTTGACCCTGCAAGCGCCGGGGCCAGGCCAAACCCTGCAAGTGCTGACCCGCGATGGCCGTCACCTGATTGGCCGCGCCCTGAATGACACCCAACAAGGCCTGATGGTCAAAGCCGGCAACGGCATGGAGGTCGGCGCCACTTACAGCACCGAAGCCCTCAACGGCACAGCGCCTGCCAGCTATTTGGGCATGGACATTTTCATGGGCGCCAAAGCCAGCGTCAGCCTGATGCAGCAGTTCAACGCCACGACTGGCGAGGCCCAGGCCCCTCTGGCTGTGGCCGCTCAGCTAACCGGCAACACCTTCGTGGGCTCCGCTGGCACGATCGCCGCCAACACCTTTCAGTTAAACGGGCAAAACCTGCCCGAATTGAGCGGGCCGCTGACTTTGGCCTCGGTTGTCAACTGGCTCAATACCGCCACCGCCGCCGACCCCGTGGCCAGCCGCATCACCGCCTCCAGCCAGGATGGCAAACTGGTGCTCAGCAGGCCGTCTGGCAACACCACCCAAGACATCCGCCTGGGACTGGGTGCCAATGGCACCCCTGCTGACTTGCAGCGTCTGGGTTTTGACACCACCCTCAACATCGAAGGCGCGACACCCGACGACCTGTTGGTCTTTGTGACCGACACCGCCATCCCCGCCGCCGCCGCCAGCAGCACGGTGAGCGTGCGCGCTCAGTTCACCGACATCGCGGGCAACATGAAGCAAGCACTGCGCGCCTCTGAGCTCAAGGTCAGCTTCACCAGCAACACTCAATACAAAATCATCGACACCCGCACCCAGTCGGTATTGGCCGAGCGGACGCTGCAGGCCAACTCCTTGTCCACCACACCCAGCCTGAGCTACCGGGGCCTGAAACTGGAGTTTTCCACCGCGCCCAAGCAAGGTGACGAGTTCACCATTGACAACAACCGCGATGGCATTGGCAACAACGAGACCATGCTGGCCCTGGTGGCCCTGGAAAGCGAACGCGTGATGCCTGGCGGCCTGACCATCACCGAGGCCTACATAGAACGCGTCAACTTGGTGGGCAGCGTGGCCCGGCAGGCCGCCATTGCCGAGCAGGCCCTGAGCGTGGTCTACCAACAAGCCCAAGAGGCTCGCGACGGTATCTCGGGCGTCAGTCTGGACGAGGAAGCCTCTGCCCTGGTGCGCTTCCAGCAAGCCTACCAAGCCAACGCCAAAGTCATGCAAACCGCCATGGCTTTGTTCGAAGCGATCTTGCAAGTGCGCTGAACGGAATCACCATGAAAATCTCCACCTCGTTCCTGTTTGACCGCGCCACTGAACGCATGAGCACCATCCAGAACAAACTGGCCACCACCCAAGCCCAGCTGGCAGTAGGCAAGCAATTTCTCTCGCCCAGTGATGCCCCCGACCAAGCTGCAGCGATCCAGCGTCTCAAGGGCGAAGTGGAGCGCCAAGACAGTCACATGCGCACCCTCCAGGTGGCCATACGCAGGTATACCGCTGAAGAAACCGCCTTGTCATCGTCCAACGATATTCTGATTCGGATGAAAGAACTCGGCTTACAGGCTGCCACCGACACCCTGGCTCCTGATGATCGCAAGGCCATTGGCATGGAAATGAAAGCCCTGCGTGACCAACTGCTGAGCTTGGGCAATACGCGCGACGACAGCGGCAACTATTTGTTTTCTGGCACTCGGGTGAACACCCCCGCCTTTGCCGAAGACGCCACCGGCAAAGTCATCTACCAGGGAGACCAGACGCAGACCCGTATTCCAGCTGGCGTAGAGCGTACTGTCCAGTTCACTCGAGCGGGCACCGACGTCTTCAGCCGCGTGGTGCGTGACAACCTCAATCAAACCAGCACAAGCGTCGGTTTTTTTGATGCACTGGATCAGATGATCGAAAGCATCGACGCCAGTCAAACTCAAAGAATTCAACAAGGTGTGGCGGATATCACACAAATGCATAACAACCTGACGCTCGCACAAGCACAAAACGGATCAGACCAATCGGTGGTGCAGGCGCAACTCGATGTGCTGGATGAGACCACTTTGCGCATCAAGTCTACGCTGTCTGAGATTGAAGACTTGGACTATGCCGAGGCGGTGACGCGGATGAACAAGGAAATGATGTCGCTCGAGGCGGCCATGGGCAGCTTTCAAAAGATATCCAGCATGACTCTTTTTGACTACATCCGTGGTTGATTGTCCAAAAACTTCAGCTTTTGCGTTCTGCGCCGATACCTGAGAAGACGTAGCGCAAGTTCGCGCTTAAAAAATAGCGAGTGATCATCTGACCATGGCTTCTACCAACCTTATCTCTGCTTTGGGTGCTGGTTCCGGCGTCGATGTCAAAGCACTCGCCGAAAGTCTGGTTGAGGCCGAGCGGGCGCCCAGAAAAGAGCGTATCGACACCAAGATCACTCAAACAGAAGCCAAAATCTCTGGCTACGGGGCACTCAAATTTGCACTGTCAGAATTGCAAACGGCTTTCAGGACCTTGAACGATGCCCGAGATTTTTCCACGTTAACTGCGACCAACAGCCAAACCAGCGCCATCGGAATCGCCACCGACTCCAGTGCAGTCGCCGGTGCATACAACATCGAGGTCACCCAGTTGGCACAAGCCACGAGGTGGACCAGCAACTCCATCGCCTCTGGGACAACCTTCAATTCGGGGTCAGCTTTTAATCTGACTTTCACGGTCGGCGGTACATCCACAGCCGTAGAAATCAGTACCACCACACCAGAGGGCGTGGTCACTGCCGTGAATGCCCAAACGGCCACCACTGGGGTCAGTGCTCAGCTGATCAACACCGGAAGCGCCTACACATTGGTTTTTACAGGCGAGGAAGGTGCCGACAATGATTTCACCGTCACCAGTGCCGCCGGTGATTTGACGTTTCAAGCCAACGCCTTGCAAAGTGCACAAAACGCCCTGTTGAGCATCAACGACATCGACATCACATCGTCGAGCAACACCGTTGACGAAGCCCTGAAAGGTGTCACGCTCAAACTTTACACCACAACTTCTGGCTCAGCGCGAGTCAGCCTTACCCCGGAAATCAGCACCGTCAAAGCCAATATGCAAGCGCTGGTCTCGGCTTACAACATTTTTTCAGACAGCGTCAAGATCCTCAATGACCGCAGCAGTGAAGTCGAGGAATTTGGCGGTGCCTTGGCAGGTGACAGCCTGCTTCAAAGCATCAAATCTCAAGTGCGAAGCATGATCACGGGAGATTTCACGCTTTACACCGATACCGTTAACCTGACCGACCCTCAAAACGCCAACATCAATGCCGCCTGGCAAGTGGGATTGAGTTTTGACCGCACCGGCAAACTTCAGCTGGACGAAACCAAACTGGCCAGCGCTTTCAGCACATACCCCACCGAAGTGGTGACGCTTTTCACGGCCAACTCCAACGACCTGAGTGTGTTCAGTACAGACTCTGCCGGTTTGGCCGGTACGGCTGTCCGCAAGCTCGACGAAATGCTGAGGTCCACCAGTTTGCTCACGGAGCAAACGACCAATGCCACTAAAAAAGTCGATCTCTACAAAGCCGATCTGTTGAAACTGGAAGAGCGCATGACTGCACTGCTTGAGCGCTACTTGAAACAGTTTGCCCTGATGGACAGCATCGTGGGCAGCAGCAACAGCATGCGTGAGAGCATGAAGAGCAGCTTTGAGGGCATGATGGCCTCTTACTCCAATAAGTAAATTTATTGATTCATTCACTATTATTTTGTTCATTTTTAAGTATTTTTCAATGAACAGAAAATGTTTCTTTAAAAAACTTCCTCAAGTTTGATCAGATCGGTCCGATACCTTCAATGTCCTTCTCCGTGAATTACCCGCAACTTGGGTGATTTTGCGTTCTCGCAAAAGAGAAGGCCTTGAAAGGATCTCGCCATGAGCACCGACAACACACGAGTTTCAGCGCCACTGCAGTACAGGCCAGCGCCAGCTGTGCCTGAAACTGCCAAGCCAGGTATCAAAGAAACTACCGCGCCTCCAGAGGTCAAACTGGCCTTGCCCGAAAAGACAGACCTCCAGCTCGACCCCAAGCAAATGCAGAAGAACCTGCAAGATGCCATTGAACGGTTGAACGAGCAAATGAAAAGCAACGGCCGTCAACTCAATTTTTCAATTGACAAAACGATCGACCGCACCATCGTCCAGGTCAAAAACGCTGAAACTGGAGAAGTGATTCGTCAAATTCCTGATGAAACCCTGCTGCGGGTGGCCCACAACATCGAGCAAGTCAAAGGCATGTTGCTGGATGAAAAGTCGTGAACCACAAATTATTTGTTGTTGTACTTAAAGTTTTGAATTGACTGGCCGATTCATCAACCATGCAAGAGGAAATATCCACCTTGCTCTGGAACATCTTCCATAAACATTTTGTGCCATCAGGAGTTCTACCATGACCGCCATCAACACCAACGTCAAATCGCTCATTGCACAGCAAGCACTGACCGTGAACAACCGGGGTCTGAGCAAGACCATGGAGCAACTGTCGACCGGCAAGCGCATCAACAGCGCAGCCGAC
>NZ_JBILQU010000140.1:0-5595 GCF_044373035.1 Limnohabitans sp.
TCGAAAAATTCGGTCATGACCCCAAGTACCCCGTCACCAACAACTGGCCCCACTTGGTGCAGCAACTGGCCGACTTCGCGCGTGACCAGCAAGGCTTGGACGGCCCCGCCTTTTTGGTCGGCCATTCGCTGGGCGGCCTCCTGAGCCTGATGTGTGCAGCCCGCCACCCCGAGCTGGCGCGCGGTGTGGTGCTGATCGACTCGCCCGTGCTGGGCGGCTGGCGCGCCACCACTTTGGGCCTGGCCAAACGCACCCCCCTGATCGGCGCACTCTCGCCTGGTCGCATCAGTCAAAAACGCCGCCACCACTGGCCCAACGCCCAGGCGGCGCTGGAAAGCTTTGTGCACAAAAAATCCTTTGCAAGCTGGGACCCCCAAGTTTTGCGCGACTACATTGACCACGGCACCCACGACGAGGGCGGCCAGCGCGTGCTCAGTTTTGACCGCGACATCGAAACCGCGATTTACAACAGCCTGCCACACAAACTCGACAGCCTGCTCAAGCGCAAACCCCTCAAATGTCCGGTCGCCTTCATCGGCGGCACGCACTCGGCCGAAATGCGCCAAGCCGGCACCGACCTGACGCACCAAGTCGTCAAAGGCCGCATCATGATGCTCGACGGCTCGCACCTGTTCCCCATGGAAAAACCCATCGCCACCGCTGCCGCGATCGAAGCAACTTTGCGCAATTTTGGCGTCTGAAGCCCATAGGCTTGCACGCTTTTCCACACAGGTGACAGTGCCACGTCAAGGCCATGCCCATAATCTCCGGGTCACGATTTGAAGGTCTTCCCATGTCATCCACACAACCCCTTCGCGGCGTTCGCGTCGTCAGCCTCGCCCTCAACCTGCCCGGCCCTGCGGCCCTGATGCGCCTGGCCCAAATGGGCGCCAGCTGCACCAAGGTCAACCCGCCTGCTGGCGACCCCATGCAGCACTACACCCCCGACGGTTACGCGCTGATGCACAAGGGCGTGAAGCACCACACCCTGGACCTCAAAACCGCAGTGGGGCAAGCTGCGATGCACAAGTTGTTGCCCAAGACCGATGTGCTGCTGACCTCGTTCCGCCCCTCGGCGCTGACCAAGTTGGGCCTGAGCTGGAAGGCGCTGCGCAAACAATACCCCGCGCTCAGCCTGATCGAAGTGGTCGGCGCACCCGGCCCACTGGCAGAAATTCCTGGCCACGATTTGACCTACCAAGCTGAAGTCGGCTTGGTCAACGGCATGGACCTGCCACCGAGTTTGTTTGCCGACATGGGTGGCGCACTCATGGCCAGCGAAGCCACGCTCAAGGCGGTGCTCTCGCTCAAAACCACAGGCAAAGGCTCACGCCACGAAGTGGCCCTGTCCGATGCCGCCGCTTGGCTGGCCCTGCCGCGCCAGCTGCGCATGACCACGCCCGATGGCGCGGTGGGCGGTGCCCACGCGGGCTACCGCATCTACGCCTGCAAAAACGGCCGCGTGGCCGTGGCAGCCCTGGAGCCGCACTTTGCGCAGCGCCTTTGTGAAGCCGCAGGTGTCCAACTGGCCCACCCGGTCAAAGACCTCTTCAAGCCCGCCACGCGCAAAGCCATAGAAACCTTTTTGGCCAGCCAGACCCGCGCCCAGCTCGACAAGCTGGCGGTGGCCAAAGACATTCCGCTCATGACGCTCAACAAGTGAGTCGGGGGGCAGACCCCTTAGCCTCATTGGCCGGTGAATTGCGGTGCGCGTTTTTCCATGAAATGCGACACGCCTTCGCGGAAGTCGTCACTCGCAAAACTGCAGGCCATTTCCACGTTGGCCTGGCGGGTGTTTTCTGCCAAGGTCTGGAATGGCGCGTCGTACTGCTGTCGCTTGATGACCGCCATCGAGCGCGGTGACACGTTGTCCACCAAATCACGCGCATAGGCATAGGTGGCGGCGGCCAAAGCGTCAGGCGCAAACACCTTGTTGACCAAGCCCATGGCTTGCGCCTCGGGGGCCAGCACCTTTCGGGCCGACAGCAGCAAATCCATCGCGTTGGCGTGGCCCACCATGCGCGGCAGCATCCAGCTCAGGCCGTGCTCGGCAATCAAGCCGCGCCTTGAAAACGCGGTGGTGAACACCGCGTTGTCGGCCGCAAAACGGATGTCGCAATACAAGGCGTGCACCAGCCCAATGCCGGCCGTTGCGCCGTTCAGCATGCCGATCACCGGCTTGGGGATCGCCGGGTAATACCCATAGCGCGTTTGGTAATCCAGCCGCTGGTTCACATCGAAAGGCTTCGTCCAGGTCGTCGCCGTGATGTCGCTCGGGTCCAGGCCCTTGAGCAAATCCATGTCGGCCCCGGCGCAAAAGCCCCGCCCAGCGCCCGTGAGCACAATGGCGCGCACGCCATCGTCTGCGGCAGCTGCGTCCATGGCCTCACGCACTTCGCGCTCCATGATGGCGGTCCAGGCGTTGAGCTTGTCGGGTCGGTTCAAGGTGATGGTCGCGATGCGGTGCTCGACCTTGTAAAGAATGTCTTGGTAACTCATGGCAAGGCCTTTCAATGAAGCAATCAACAACTCACACCGTGCGCTTGCCACGGGCCAAAAACGCTTGGGTGGTGGGCTGGTCCAGCAGCTGCTGGCTCCAGCGCTTGAGCACCTTTTCCAGGCGCGGCGCAGCCACCCCCAGCTGCACCATGGCCACGCCGCCATTGACCGATTCGCTGTAGTCGCAAATCAGTCCGTCACGCAGTTCAAAGCGGCTGATGCCGTCGATCACCACCTGCCGCCCCGCAAACTCGGGCACCTTCGAGGTGAAGCTCGACAAAGACCGTGCATAGGCCACCTGGCCATTGCACACGGGCTCGAACATCTCCCAACGGTAATCCGGCCCGGCATCGCGGTGGAACAGGTCGCTCATCATGTGGGCAATGTCGGCGCGGCCCGTGTGATCGCCGTAGATGTAGTCGTGGTAGACGCCGTCTGGCGTGAAGCACTGCGCAAAAGCTTCGCCCTCACCCGCTTCGGCAGCGGCCGAAAACCGCTTGAGCAATTCTTCAAACGCGGCTTGTTGCATGCTGTTGTCTCCTCTGTGTTTGAAATCAATCGGGCAAAGGCTCAGGCAAGCGCTGGAGTGTGCGCACCTTGGACGCGCTGATGATGATGGCCTGCAGGCCAAAGCCCAGCACCACACACCACAAGCTGACTGACACCGGAAAGCTCACCCCCAGCACACCGCCCAGCGCCGCACCCAGCGGCCGCGCGCCTGTGCTGGCCACGATGTTGATCGACGTGACCCGCCCGATCATGGCGCGGGGCGTCACCGTCTGGCGCAAGGTGGTCGAGGTGATGGTCCAAATGATCGGCCCCGCCCCAAAGAAAAAGTAAGACAGCGCCGCCAGCCAGCCCTGCGGCCAAAACAAGGTCAGAGCCATCGTGACCGCCGCCAGCACAGAAAAATAGGGCCCCATCAAAATCGCCTGCCCAAACGGCAGCGCCCGCACCACACGCGGCGCCAGCAGTGCCCCCACGATCATGCCCACGCCATACAAAGCCAGCGTCACGCCCACGCCACTCGCATCCAGCCCCAGGTCGTGGATGGCGTAGGGCACATAAGCCGCTTGCAGCATGAACCAAGAAATGTTCCAGGCAACCGAGCAAAACATCATGGGTCTGAGCAAATCGCTCTGCCACACCCACTTGGCCCCGTCTTGCAACTCCAGCAATGGGTGGCGCGCAGGCATGGCAGCGCGTGCAGGCTCGCGGATGCCACGCAGGAACAACACCGCCGCCACCGACAACAGGCCCGACAACACAAACGCTGCCGACGCCCCGGTCCACGCGATCAAGGCCCCGGCCAAGGCCGGGCCTGCCGCAAACGCCGCGCTGCGCGCCAATTCCAGCCGCCCATTGGCTTGCGCCAAGCCATCGACCTGCACCAGGGCAGGCACCAGCGAAGGCGCGGCCACGCTGAAGGCCACCGTGCCCACCGCCGCGATGAAGCCAATGACGGCCAAAGCCGCAATCGACACATTGCCCGTGACGATCAGCGCCAGCAACAACAACAAAGCCAAGGCCCGCAGCGTCTCGGCCAGCGCCATCAAGCGGGTGCGCGAAGTGCGGTCGGCCAGCAGGCCCAGCGGCATGGACAGCAGCAAAAACGGCAGCGATTGGATGGAGGCCAGCAAACCAATTTCACCGGGCCCGGCCTGCAGCAAGAGCACCGCCACGATGGGCACAGCAGCCAAGCTCAACTGCTCGGCCGACTGGGCCAGCAAATTGGACCAGGCCAGACGGCGAAAAGAGGCGGACAGAACGACAGACATGCAGGGGGCGGTGAACAAACGCATCCGCAGGATGCGTCAAACAAGGGATGTCGATTCTGGGCGCGGCCCAAGGTCCGGCATGTCGCCTAGGTGCACCCGATCAAGCCGCCCAGGTCACCAAGCCGGTGTAGCTGGTGCCCAGCACCACCAGACCGAACACGATCCGGTACCAGGCAAACACCTCAAAGCTGTTGGTCGAGATGAATTTGAGCAACCAGCGCACGCAGACCCAGGCGCTCAAAAACGAAAACACCAAACCCACCGCAAACATCGGCACATCGGCCATGCTGAGCAAAGCGCGGTCTTTGTACAGGCTGTAAGCCCCCGCACCGATCAGCGTGGGAATGGCCAGGTAAAAAGAAAAGTCCGTCGCCGCCTTGCGCGACATGCCCAGCAACATGCCGCCAATGATGGTCGCGCCGCTGCGGCTGGTGCCCGGAATCATGGCCAGGCACTGCACCAGGCCCACCTTGAGCGCATCTTGCCAACGCATGTCTTCGACCTCGGCAATATGCACGGCGCGAGCCTGTCTGCGCTCGGCCCACAAAATGATGAAACCGCCAATGATGAAGGTGGTGGCCACCACCTCGGGTGTGAACAGGTTCGCTTTGATGGCCTTGCCAAACATCAAGCCCAGAATCACGGCAGGCACAAAAGCAATGAACACATTGAGCGCAAAACGCTGGGCATCGGCACTGCGCGGCAAGGCACGCACCGTGCTGCTGATCTTTTGCCAATACACAATGATCACCGCCAAAATAGCGCCCGTCTGGATGGCGATGTCGAACACCTTGGCCTTGTCATCGTCAAAGCCCAGCAAGGCCCCGGCCAAAATCAAATGCCCGGTGGACGAGATCGGCAAGAACTCGGTCAGCCCCTCGACCACGCCCATCACGGCGGCTTTCAACAACAACATCAGGTCCACAAACGCTCCTCGAAAAATCTGGGGAGATTATCGTTGCTTGGGCATCGCCGCCTTCAAGAATTCGTCGCACTCGCCTGTTTGCGTCCGCCACTCACGCCCGTCCTCGTCATCTCGCGCCGCCTGAACGGTCAACCGTCGCATACGCATGGAAATCGGGCTATCGGCACGCCACAGTGCAGGCACAAGCAAAAATTCAGGAGGAAAACTGTGCAACTCTCGCCCACCATCGCCGTGCACATGAGCTTGGCGCTCAGCGCCGTCGCCATCGGCCCCTGGGTTCTCTGGGCCCGAATGGGCTCCACGCTCCGCCCCCAACTGCACCGCGCCCTGGGCTACGCCTGGGTCACCTGCATGCTGGGGGCAGCGCTCACGGGCGTGTTCATCCGCGACTTC
>NZ_JBILQU010000141.1:0-5511 GCF_044373035.1 Limnohabitans sp.
TTCAACCACTTGGCCCAGGTACATCACCATCACCCGGTCGCTCATGTAGCGCACCACATTCAGGTCGTGGCTGATGAAAATATAGGTCAAGCCAAACGCCTCTTTCAAGTCGAGCAAGAGGTTCAGCACCTGCGCTTCCACCGACTTGTCCAGGGCAGAGACCGCCTCATCCAGAATGATCAAACGCGACTGCAAGGCCAAAGCCCTGGCGATGTTGACGCGCTGCCTTTGACCGCCTGACAACTCATGCGGGTAACGCTCGGCAAAGCGCTGCGGCGCCAGCCCTACCCGTTCGAGCAAGTCACGCGCACGCTCAATCGCCTCGCGCTCAGGCAGTCCGTGCACCATGGGGGCAAATGCGATCGAATCTTCCATGGTCAGGCGCGGATTCAAGGACGCATAGCTGTCTTGGAACACCATTTGGGCCTGACGGCGGTAATCCTTCAAGGGCAGCGACTTGCTGCCCACGGTCTGCCCATCGAACACCAACTCGCCCTGGTCGGGGGTGATCAGCTGCATGAGCAAGCGGGCTGTGGTCGACTTGCCGCAACCGGACTCGCCCACCACCCCCAGGGTCTCGCCCTTGAACACATCAAAGCTCACCCCGTCGACAGCGCGCACCACGCCCGCGCCGCGCCCCAACAAGTCTTTCTTGAGTGGAAAGTGCTTGACCAAGCCACGCACCGAAAGCATCGGCTGGGTTGATCCGCCCACCTCATCATTGGCCAAAGTCATGCGGACCTCACTGTTTGATTTCCATGGCCGAGCGCAAGCCGTCGGCCAAAAGGTTGAAAGCAATCGATGTCATGAAAATCATCGCCCCAGGCAAAGCCGCAATCCAGGGTTGCGTGTAAATAGCGGTGCGCAAGGTGTTGAGCATCAGGCCCCATTCCGGTTCGGGGGGTTTGACCCCCAGACCCAAAAAGCTCAGACCCGAGGCCAGGATCATGGACACCGCGATCAAACTGGTGGCGTACACAAAAATCGGCCCCAGCACATTGCCCAGCACATGCACCCGCACGATGGTGAAAGCGGATGCACCCGATGCCCTGGCCGCTTCGACAAAATCACGCTCCCGAATCTGCGTGGTCACGCTTTCGGCCACACGGGCCAGCGGCGGTATGAACACAATCGTCAAGGAGATGAGGGAATTGGTGATGCCTGCCCCCAAAGCGCCCGACAGGGCAATGGCCAACAACACCGAAGGGAAGGCATAAAAAACGTCGATGGTGCGCATCATCACGCTGTTGACCCAGCCCCCGGTGTAACCGGCGGTGATGCCGATCAAGGAGCCGATGACAAAAGCACACACCACCGGCGTGATGCCCATGAACAAGGACAACTTGGCCCCCACCATCAAGCGGGTGAGCATGTCGCGGCCCAACTCGTCGGTGCCCAAGGGGTGGCCTTCAAAGCCAATGGGCTTGAGGCGTTTGAGCATGGAGGACTGGTACGGGTCCATGGGCGCGAGCCAGGGGCCGAACACAGCCAGCACCATCAACAACAGCACCACCAGGGCGGCACCCACAGCCACTTTGTCACGTAAAAACCGACGCCCCACGGTTTCCCAATAACCGGCAGAGCGCTCATACACCAGCGGGAGCACGGGGCTGGCAGCCGCATTCAATGAAGTCATGTCAATTCCTTGGGGTCGGGATCAAGCGCGTGCAATGCGAGGGTCCAGCAAGGTCTGGATCACATCCACGATGAGGTTGAGCACGACAAAAAACATGGCCAGCACCAGGATCGTGCCTTGCAGCAAAGGCAAGTCGCGCTGGAAGATGGCCGAGTTCAGCAAGAAGCCTGTGCCTGGCCAAGAAAACACCGTCTCGATCAGGATCGAGCCGCCGAGCAAGTAACCCAACTGCAAGCCCATCACCGCCAGCGCCGTGGGCGCTGCATTTTTGACCACATGCCAAAAAATACCAAAATTGGTCAAGCCCTTGGCGCGCAAACCCACGATGAACTCTTGCGCCAGGATGTCGGCCACCAAGGCCCGAACCGTGCGCGAGATGATGCCCATCGGGATCACGCTCATGGTGATGGCGGGCAAGAGCATGTGCTTGAAGTGCTCCCAATCCCACACCCACTGGCTGGAGCCACCCGGCCCAGCGCCGCCCGGCGGCAGCCACATCAGGATCGAAGAAAACACAATCACCAAGACCATGCCCAGCCAATAGTGCGGAACGCTGACCCCCAGCACAGACAGCAAAGAGGCAAATTTATCGAGCCAAGAGTTCTGGAAATACCCGGCCACAAAACCAAACAAACAGCCCAACACAAACCCGATCAGGGTGGCCAGCAGGGCAAGGCGCAAGGTGTTGCCCACGGCGGTCATGACCTCCGAAGCCACCGGGCGGTTGCTGGCAATGGATGTACCCAGATCGCCCTGCAAAGCACGCCAGACCCAGGTCACAAACTGTTCAGGGTAAGAGCGGTTGAAGCCGTAGAGCTCGATCAACTGCGCCTGCAAGTCGGCCGAGGCGTCTGGCGGCAAAATCGACATCAGAGGATCACCGGGTGCCAGGTGCACCAAGCCAAAACAAACCAGCGCCACCCCCAGCATGATGGGCAGGGAATAAATCAGTCGCCGCAACAAAAAGCCGAGCATGCCAGCACTCCAAAACTGCAATTAAAAAAAGTGTGCAGGCAGGCCGCTCACCACCTGACTGCACACCCAGCGGCATGGGCCCGGTGGGCCCACGCCGTGACCATCAGTCCATCGACACTGGCGCCAAATCAACAAACCAACTGCGTGGCTGCACGAAACCCTTGACCTTGGTGCTCATGGCGCGAGGCCCCACGTCATGGGCAATCCAGACAAAAGGCGCCTCTTCAACAATGCGGGCGTGCAACTTGGCCAGCGCCTCATCACGCCTCTTATCTTCGAACTGAGTACGGGCATCGGAGATCAATTTGTCAAATTCCGGATTGCCAAAAAAACCCCAGTTGTTGGACACCGGTGGGAAGGCGCCTGTGCTGGTGAAACGAACCATGGCAAAGAAGGGATCCATCGCTGCATAGCTCACATTGATGGCATTGGCGCCGTTGGCCGATGGGTCCTTTGCACCCTTACGCCAGTTCGTGAACAAGGTGTTCCACTCGATCACGTCAAACTGGACGTCAAAGAAGCACTGCTTGAGCGACTGTTGCACAAACTCGTTCATGGGCAAGGGCTGCATCTGGCCAGAGCCTGACGCCGAAATTTGCACCTTGACTTTGAGGGGTTTAGCCGCGCTGTGACCCGCTTGTGTCATCAAGGTCTTGGCCGCGTTCACGTCGTACTTGATGTCAAATTTGGGGTTGCCCCACCAGGGGTGGCCCGGAGGCACGGTGCCTTTGGGGGCCGCCATCATCCCGCCCAAAAGGGTTTTCAGGCCTTCACGGTCCACGCACAAGTTGGCCGCGTGACGCACCCGCTTGTCCAGCCAAGGGGAACCTTCGGCAAAAGACAACTGCCAAGGCCACACATGCGGCTGGGCATTGCTTTCAATCTTGAAGCCACGCTGGCGAATTTGCGGCATGGCGTCGGGTGCTGGCGCTTCGATCCAGTCGACCTGACCGCCGAGCAAGGCTGCAGTGCGGGCATTGGCCTCGGGCATGGGCACAAGCACCACGCGGTCGACCTTGGGTAGGCGCTTGGCGTCCCAATAGGTTTTGTTCGCCACCATCTCCAGGCGTTCACGTGGCACGAACCGGGCCATCTTGAAGGGGCCAGAACCAGAGGCATCTGCCGCAAATGCGGTCCAGGCTGCCTTGGATTTGTCTGCCGGTGTAGCACCTGCAGCGGCCTCAAATTTCTTTTGCCAATGGGCCGGCGAGGCGATGAACAAATTGGTCAAGTTGATGGGCACAAACGCATCGGGCTCGCTGGTGGTCAGTTCCACCGTCAGGTCATCGATTTTTCGGGCACTGCGCAGGGTAGGCATGCGCGATGCCGTAACGCCCACCTGGCTGGCATCGAAATGAACCGCATCTTTGTCCAAGACCTTGCGCACGTTCCAGACGATCGCATCGGCATTCAAGGCCGAGCCATCGTGGAACTTCACGCCTGGACGCAGCTTGAAGGTCCATTTGGTTTTATCGGTGGCACCTACAGCCCAAGAAGTGGCCAAGCCAGGAATCAACACACTGGGGCCATCCGATTTGGACAAATCCCAATGGGTCAAGGCGTCGTACATCGGGATGCCGGTGAACCGGTTGCCCTCAAAGCCTTGGTCAGGCTGCCCCAAGGTGCGGGGAATGTCGGCCGCCGTCATGGCAATGCGCAAGACTTTTTCTTGCGCCTGAACGGCCATGGAGATGGCGCTGAGCCCCATCCCGACAGCCATGGTGAACGCCCAGGAAGTGGGCAACAAACGAGGGGAAAGGGTAGACCGCTTCATCAAAACTCCAGTAAAAGTGGATTGAAAAATGAGCAACAGACCTTGAGTACTGACAGATCAGGTCAATAAAATTAACATACCTTACAAGCGTCTGGCAAGGTTTTTGTATGCAATCGCCGTGCCAGATGCGACACATGACCACACCCACCAGGCCAAGCCCGTCAACTTCAAAATGCCCACTGGTCACAAGCATTCAGGCACAGAAATGGTGTTTTCTGGCACCATTCTGGCCATCAAATTTTTGTACCGCACCCCAATTTGGCGTTTTTTTGGTATGCAATAAACACCATCATTGACCGAAATGGACGCAACCTTAAAAAATGGTCATCACTCCCCAACGCCTGGTGCGTCATGTCCCTCACCTGGTCATGGTTCTGCCATTGGGGGACGTTGTCACCTCTAAGCGGATGTGTTGACTTGGACAGATCGATTCTTTGCAAAAATTACCCCCCAGTTTGGCGTCGACTTTGTACACCGATTGAAGATAGACGGCACCCCCACTGACAAAGGAAACTGCCACATGGACCCCACACCACCGAGCCGATTTTTGTTGATCAACCCCAACACCAACGCCTTGACCACGCAACGGTTAAGCGACGTGTTGCAGCCCCAACTGCCGCCGGGTGTGCTGCTGGATGTGCAGACCGCTCGATTCGGGGCGCCCTACATCGCTTGCGAAGCCAGTCACGCGGTGGCCGCACACGCCTGCCTGGACGTGTGGACCGAACACCGGGGCACGCCAGGGAATGCACTTGCCGGCGTGTTGATTGGCTGTTTTGGTGACCCGGGTTTGTTCGCACTGCGCGAAGTCAGCGGCTGCCCGGTCACTGGACTGGCTGAAGCCTCGTTCATTCAGGCCAGTACCCACGGACCATTTGCCATTGTGACGGGCGGTGAACGCTGGAAGCCCATGCTGCAGCGCCTGGCCATCAGCCTGGGTTATGGCGCGCAGCTGCGCCACATCGAGACCGTGGCCCCCACAGGCGCGGCGCTTCAGGCCGACCCCGACATGGCCATTCGCTGCCTCAGCCAAGCCTGCCAAAACGCCGCCCAAAGCGGTGCGGCCAGCATCATTTTGGGCGGCGCAGGCTTGGCCGGTTATGCCCGCTTGCTGCAAGCCCACTGC
>NZ_JBILQU010000135.1:0-5884 GCF_044373035.1 Limnohabitans sp.
ACCGAGGGCGATTGCATTGAGGTGCCCTCTCAGTCAACCTGCCCACCCAACATGGGCATCCGGACCTACCGCACCATCGAGCGCGGCGCGGTGGTCTGGATCTGGATGGGTCAGGCCGAGCAGGCCGATGCGTCCAAACTTCCCGCGCAAGACTGGATGGCCGACGCCCAGTGGGAACGCTCACAGGGCTATCTGAGTTTGCAGGCCAACTACGTGCGCTTGCACGAAAACCTTCTGGATTTGACGCATTTGAGCTTTTTACACGCCAAAAGTTTCGGCACGCCCGATTACGCCAAAGCCGCGTTCGAAACGGAAATCGGTGATGGCCAATTTGCCTTGCTGCGCAACGTGGTGCCGACCACGCTGCCGCCTGTGTGGGGCGTTCCCACCGGCCTGACGGGTCAGGGCCAGGCGGCCCGCATCGTGCGCTCCGAGTTCCGCAGTCTGGGCCTGCACGAGGTGTCGGTGCTGTTTTACGACTGCCATCTGAGCGAGACGGAGCGACCGCAGTTTCGCATCCGCACGGCTCACATGCCTACGCCCGAGACCGCCACCAGCACGCATTACTTCATCGTGCACGGGCGAGACTTTGCGCTGGACGATCCAGGCACCACCCGCTTCATGCACGATCAACTGTTCGTGGCTTTTCAGGAAGATGTCGACGGCTTGGCGCTGCAGGAACTGGCCTTGGCCAGCACGCTCGCCGAAGATTTGTACGAATTCTCAGTCGTTGCCGATGCCCCTGCGGTGGCCATGCGCCGCCATGTGTTGGCGCGCCAGCAAAAAGAAGCCAAGGCCTGAGCCGACCAGGGCTTGATGCGCCAGCGTTTCAGGCGCTTGTGCCCATGGCCTCGCCCATGACGATGGGGCGGGTCGGTGTCCAGTCGGGGTTGAACCGCATCACCCCGCTCGGGAACAGCATCACCACCGTGGAGCCCAGCAAAAAGCGCCCCATCTCTTCGCCTTGAGCCAAGGAGATGCTGCCCATTTCGTAGGTCCATTCGCGCACTGTGCCTGGGCGCGGCGGGTTGACCACGCCGTGCCACACGGTGGCCATGCTGCCCACAATGGTGGCCCCCACCAGCACCATCACAAAGGGGCCGTGCTCGCTCTCAAACACGCACACCACCCGCTCGTTGCGGGCAAACAGGCCAGGCACGCCACAGGCGGTGGTCGGGTTGACGGAGAACAAATCGCCCGGCAAGTGAATCATGCGGGTCAAGCGCCCCGCGCAAGGCATGTGGATGCGGTGGTAGTCGCGTGGGCTGAGGTACAACGTGGCAAATTCGCCGTCTTGAAACTGCGCCGCCAAGGCCGCGTCGCCGCCCACCAAAGCGCGGGTGCTGTAGCTGTGGCCCTTGGCTTGGAAGACTTGGTCACCCGCAATCGGGCCGCACTGGCTGATGGCCCCGTCCACCGGGCTGACATACGCTGCGGTGGCCAATGGGCGAGCGCTGGCCTTGAGCGGGCGGGTGAAGAATTCGTTGAAACTCTTGTAACTGGTCGTGTCGGGGTTGGCGGCCTCCATCATGTTCACGTTGTAGCGCTTGACAAACCAGTTGATGATGCCCGTGGTCGCGCCGCCCCATTGGCTGTCCGCGACCCAGCCGGCAAAGGCGGTCAGGGCTTGTTTGGGCATCAGGTATTGCGGCAGGACGGCCAGGCGATCCGAAAAAGAGGGGGAACTTGACATGAAGGGGCCGCCAGCGCGGTGCAGGAGAAGGCCCTGATTTTATCGGTCACCCGCAAACCTGCTCAGGCATGTGGTCACGGGCACAATCCGGGCATGAACACCCCCTTGCTATCGGTCAGCCACCTGGTCAAACGCTACGGCGACGCCACGGTGGTCAATGACCTGTCTTTCCACATCAACCCCGGCGAATGCCTGGGCGTGATCGGCCCCAACGGTGCGGGCAAAACCACCACGCTGCGCATGTGCCTGGGCTTGTCCGAGCCGAGCAGCGGTCAGATCCGCTACTTCAATGGTCTGCAAATGCCGGGTGACGCCCTTGCCATCAAAGCCCGCTTGGGCGTGGTGGCGCAATCCGACACGCTGGACCCGGACTTCACCGCAGAAGAAAACCTGCTGGTGTTTGGTCGGTACTTTGGCATAGCCGACGCCGTGATCCGCGAACGCATTCCGCAACTGCTGGAGTTTGGCGCGCTCAGCCACAAAGCCAAAGCCAAACCCGGTGAGTTGTCGGGCGGCATGAAGCGTCGCCTGAGTTTGTCGCGCGCCCTCATCAACCACCCGCAGCTCTTGATGCTGGACGAGCCCACCACGGGCCTGGACCCGCAAGCGCGGCACCTGATGTGGGAGCGGCTGCAGTTGCTGCTGCAAGAAGGCAAATCCATCTTGCTCACCACCCATTTCATGGACGAGGCCGAGCGCCTGTGCTCACGCCTCTTGGTGCTGGACCAAGGCCGCAAGATCGCCGAAGGCAAACCGCGTGACTTGATCGCCGAGCACCTGGAGCCCGACGTGGTGGAGGTCTTTGGCCAAGGCGCTGTGCAGCTGGCGCAAGAGGCCAATTTGAAGGCGCTGGCCGGTCGGGTTGAGGTCAGCGGTGAGACGGTTTTCTTCTACACCCAAGACAGCCGGGCACTCATGCACGCCTTGGAAGCTTGGCCCGCCATGCGCACCTTGCACCGCCCTTCTAATTTGGAAGACCTGTTTTTGAAGTTGACCGGACGCCAGATTCGGGAAGAAGGCTGATCATGAGTCAAATCCACAACAACATCTGGGCCGCGCCCCGCCTGTCCATGCGCTGGTGGCCTGTGTTTCAGCGCAACTGGCTGGTCTGGAAAAAACTCGCCATCCCCAGCTTGGTGGGCAACATCGCCGAGCCACTCATGTGGCTGGTGGCCTTTGGCTATGGCATGGGCGCGCTCATTGGGCAGGTCGAGATGGGCGGCGAGAAGGTGCCCTACATTTTGTTCTTGGCCAGCGGCAGCATCTGCATGAGCGCCATGAACGCCGCCACCTTTGAGGCCTTGTATTCGGCGTTCTCGCGCATGCATGTGCAAAAAACCTGGGACGGCATCATGAACGCCCCGGTGCGGCTGGATGACGTGGTGCTGGCCGAAATGCTCTGGGCCGCGTTCAAGGCGCTGTTCAGCGTCACGGCCATTTTGCTGGTGATGCTCGCTTTGGGCATCAGCCACAGCTGGAAGCTGCTGGTGGCCTGGCCCGTGTTGCTGGGCGTGGGCATCACCTTCAGCTGCATGGCGCTGATCTTCAACGCGCTGGCCAAAGGCTACGATTTTTTTACCTACTATTTCACCCTGTTCCTCACGCCCATGATGTTCCTCTCGGGCATCTTTTTTCCGCGTGAGCAACTGCCCGCGTTTGTGCGCGTGATCGCCGATTGGCTGCCCCTCTCTGTGGCCGTTGATTTGGTGCGCCCGATGTTCTTGGACCGCTGGCCTGACGAGCCTGTGCGCCTGGTGGGGGTGCTGGCGCTGTTTGCGGGGGTGTCGTTTTGGATTGCGTTGGCCTTGACGCGCAAACGTTTTCGCAGTTGACGCTTGGCCGGCAGAGATGACAAAAGCACTGGAAAAAATGTGGACCGTGTTGCATGAGCGACAAGGGATCGCTGTTTCCGAAAAGAGCGTCTGAAACATGGGAATTTAATTTTTTTCAAAAAATCGGGGAATTTTTTTCAGGCTTGAGTTTTGTTTTTCCGCGTGAAATGCGGGTAATCACCAGTATTTTTGTTCTTTAGTTGTCATAAATTGGCATTTGATAATTCTTTTGCAAGGGTTTTATCAAACGTCGACAAGCCATCAACTTCACAGATCAACAACGGGAGATGACGATGAAAATGAACCGACTCAGTGCTGCTTTGCTCGCAGCCGCGCTGGCCACTGGGGTGCATGCCCAGTCCGGCAAAGACAACCTCAACACCATGAAGCAGATGAAGGTCGCCACGACCGATCTGAACATCCCGGTGGTGCCGCAAACCGGTCGCAACGCCGATGCGATCCGCAACAACCTGAAAAAGATCAAGTTGCCCGATGGCTTCAAGATCGAGTTGTACGCCGTGGTGCCCGATGCGCGCCACATGGCCATCGCGCCCTCCACCAACATGCTGTTTGTGGGCACCCGCAAAACCACCGTGTGGGCTGTGACGGACCGCAACAGCGACGGCATTGCCGATGAGGTGAAGTCGTTTGCGCCATCGCTCAACTTCAAGGTGCCCAATGGCGTGTGCTGGACCAAGGACGGTTTCCTGGTTGTGGCTGAACACAACCGCGTGCTGAACTTCCCAGCCGCTGAATTCTTCTACGAAGGTCCGGATGTGGCGGTGATCGAAGTGGTGCCGCAGGGCAAACTGATCCCGACCGAACACGAGTCTTACAACCACGGTGCGCGCACCTGCCGAGTCGGTCCTGACGGCAAGTTGTACATCACGCTGGGCCAGCCTTTCAACGTGCAGCCTGCTGACAAGGTCGACGAGTTCAACCGCCTGGGCATTGGTGGCATCGTGCGCATGGACCCCTTCAGTGGCGGTGGCCGCGAGGTCTTCAGCATTGGTGGGCGCAATTCAGTGGGCCAAGACTTCAACCCCAAAGACGGCACCCTGTGGTGGACCGACAACCAGACCGATGGTCTGGGCAATGACGTCCCGCCTGGTGAGTTGAACCGTTCTACCAAAAAGGGCGAGCACTTTGGCTATCCTTACTGGAATGGCAAGTTCAAGGTGGCGGGTTCCGCTGCTGCGCCCGATTTGAAGGACATGAAAGAGCCCGCCAATGCGGTCTTCCCCCAGATCGAATTCCCGGCGCACCAAGCGCAATTGGGCATGACCTTCTACACCGGCAACAAGTTCCCCGCCAAATACCGTGGTGGCATCTTTGTGGCCTCGCACGGTTCTTGGAACCGCAGCCCTGCCAGCGGCGCGCTGATCAACTTCGTTTCGCTGAAGGCTGACGGCACGGCCGACAAGTCCGAGGTGTTTGCCGAAGGCTGGTTGAGCCCTGAAACCGGCACCTACATCGGTCGCCCGGTGGATGTGGCGGTCATGAAAGACGGCTCCATGCTGATCTCGGACGACTTCGTGGGTGCGATTTACCGCGTGACCTACGGCAACTGATGCCGTGTTCGATGAAGGCACCCGCGCTTTGCGGGTGCCTTTCTTTCAAGGATGAAAAGGTCGAACATGTTTTCAGCAAAAGCAATCAGTTTCAAGAAACTGGGCTGGGCTCTGGTCATGAGCCCGGGTCTGGCTTTGCAGGCCCAGGCGGCAGACGCCAAAGCGGGGCAGGTCAAGGCAGGCATGTGCGTGACCTGTCACGGAGCCTTGGGCTTGTCCACCATGCCCAACGCCCCCCACCTGGCGGGGCAACCGGCCATTTACATTGAAGAGCAGCTCAAGCAATACCGCAGCGGCAAACGGGCCAACGAAGTCATGGCGGTGATGGCTAAGCCACTGACCGACAAGGAAATAGAGAATTTGGCTGCATGGTATGCGTCGATTCCGATCGAGGTTGGGCAACCCCGCTGAGGACCATCCCAGCGCGAGTATCCAGTCTCGAATGCAGGCGTGCGCTGTCTTTTGGCGTCGACACAGTTCCAGGGTTCACTGGAAAATGGTTTCTAGAGAAGGTGGACACAGGCTCAAGTCCTTGAACCCTCGGCAATTTCACTCACCCGCTGGCAACCCACACGATCATGAAATCCGTCCCCATGACCATTTCCCTCCGCACCAGCCAGAACCCCTCAGATTCTGCCCGGCTGGCCCCTGTGACCTGGGCCATCGCCCTGATGTGTGCCGCTGGCGCTCAAGCGCAATCGACCACGCCAGAAGCGGCCGACGCAGGGGCCTTGTCTCCCGTGGTGGTCAGCGCCGAGCGCGGTAGCGGCGGTTTGTGGCGCAGCGCC
>NZ_JBILQU010000062.1:0-17290 GCF_044373035.1 Limnohabitans sp.
GCTGACCGCAGCACGGCCAATTTGAAACTCTCGCGCCAGCACGAAGGCGGGCGCACCGTGCTGGTGTTCAACCGGCACAGCAGCTCGGCGCTGGACCCGCAAGGTTTGAGCCGTGCCGAATTTGACGCCAACCCCGAGCAAACCAACGCTGGGGCGCTCAGCTTTAACACCCGCAAAACGGTGGCCCAAACCCAGTGGGGCTTGGCCTTCGAGCAAGCGCTGGGCGGTGGTCACAAACTGGAGCTGATGGGCTATGGCGGTCAGCGCCAGGTCGTGCAGTTTCAATCCATCACCACCGGCGCGCAAGTGCCCGCAGGCAGCTCAGGCGGCGTGATCGATCTGGACCGTGACTACTGGGGCTGGAACGCCCGCTGGCGGCACGAGAGCGACTGGCAAGGCGGCCGTTTGTCGCTCAGCGCCGGTGTCGCCTCTGACCGACAAAGCGACAACCGCAAAGGCTATGAAAACTTCATTGGCACCACCTTGGGCGTGCAAGGCAAGCTGCGCCGCGACGAGCTCAACAAGGCCCAAACGCTGGACCCGTATGTGCAAGCCGAGTGGCGCACGCAGGGCTTGACGCTCATGGGTGGCGTGCGTCAGACCCGCACCGAGTACGAATCCACCGACCGTTACATCGTGGGCACCAACCGGGACGACAGCGGCCGCAAGGACTACCAATCCACCTTGCCCGTGCTGGGTGCGCGCTGGCAGATCAACCCGACTTTGCAGGCTTTTGCCAGTATTGGCAAAGGCTATGAAATCCCGACGCTCAACGAAGTGGCCTACCGCAGCGGCGGGGTGTCGGGCTTCAACACCGAACTCAACGCCGCCCGCAGCACCAGCGCCGAGCTGGGCCTGCGTGGCCGCGCCGATCAACTGCGCTGGAGCGCCACCGCCTTTGACATCCGCACCGATGACGAGATCGTGGTGCAAAACAACACGGGCGGGCGCACCACGTTCCAAAACGCGGGGCGCACCCTGCGCCAAGGCCTGGAGTTGGCGGGCGAATGGCGCAGCGGCCCCGTCACGTTCACCACGGCCTATACCTGGATGCGGGCCAGCTACCAAGATGCCTTCATGACCTGCATCACAGCGGGCTGCCCCAACGCTACCCCACAGGTGCAAGTGCCGCAAGGCCAACAGATTCCGGGCCTGCCCCAACAGCAGCTGTTTGCCCAAGCGACCTGGGACACAGGTTGGGCGGGCAGCCGGGTGACGCTGGAGGCGCGGCATACAGGCCGTGTGATGGTCAACGATCTGAACACCGACGCCGCGGCGGCGCACACCTTGTTCAACCTGGGTGTGCAGTTCAAGCAAGAGCAGGGTGATTGGACGCTGCGCGAGTTCATTCGAGTCGACAACCTGACCGATCAAAAACATGCGGGTTCGGTGATCGTGAACGATGGTAACGGGCGCTTCTTTGAGCCGGGTGCGGGCCGCAAGCTCATGCTGGGGCTGCAGGCGCAGCGCCGGTTCTGATGGGGATGCTCGTCAGACCGGTCTTGCTGCTGACGAGCTGCCGCGGCTTGATGGGGCTGTCAGCCAAGCCCCTGTCCAGCCCCGTTAAGATCATTCCTTTTGGCTCTCCCACTTTGAAGGAATGAAGAACATGAGCATCCAGAACGTAGGCATCATTGGCGCAGGCACCATGGGCAATGGCATTGCACAGGCGTGCGCCGTCTCTGGCATCCAAGTGGTGATGGTCGATATTTCTGATGCGGCCGTGGCCAAAGGCGTGGCCACTGTGGCCAGCAGCCTGGACCGTCTGGTCAAGAAAGAAAAGATCAGCGAAGCCGACAAGGCCGCTGCGCTGGCCCGCATCCAGGGCTCCAGCCACTACGACGACCTCAAGGGCACCCAGCTGGTGATCGAAGCCGCCACCGAAAACCACGAACTCAAGGTCAAGATCTTGAAGCAGCTCGATGGTCTGCTGGCCCCGAACGTGATCATCGCGTCCAACACCTCGTCGATCTCCATCACGCAATTGGCCGCTGCCACGCAACGCGCTGACCGCTTCATCGGCATGCACTTCTTCAACCCCGTGCCCATGATGGCGCTGGTCGAAATTATTCGTGGCCTTCAGACCAGCGACGCCACCCACGACGCGGTGCACGACATGGCGCTGGCGCTGGGCAAGACCCCGATCACCGTCAAGAACGCCCCCGGCTTTGTGGTCAACCGCATCTTGGTGCCCATGATCAACGAGGCCTTCTTTGTGCTGGGCGAAGGCCTGGCCGAAGCCGAAGCCATTGACGCAGGCATGAAGCTCGGCTGCAACCAGCCTATTGGCCCGCTGGCGCTGGCCGACATGATTGGCCTCGATGTGTGCCTGGCCGTGATGGAGGTCTACCTCAAGGAATTCGGTGACAGCAAATACCGCCCCAGCCCCTTGCTCAAAGAAATGGTCGCCGCCGGCCGCCTGGGCCGCAAGACCGGGCAGGGCGTTTACAAGTACTGAGCATGATTTGTGGTGGGTTTAACGGGGTTAACCCCCACGGTTCTGTGGGGCAAGTGTTCAAGGCATCGCGTCCGTTGCGGGTGCGGAATGTCTTTTTTGCGGGCGGGTGTGCCCACCATGGGGTCACGGCTTTGCAAGGTTGCCGTGACTTTTGTTGTCCTGTACATCCGCCACGCGCAGGAACAGCGCGCTTGAAATAGGGGCAGTGGCGGCACCTTCATGCGCTGCCGCGCCCATGTCGAATGCACCGCAGGGGGCTGTTTTCGGGTTGTTCAAGCGTTCGCCCAAACTTGTGGTTTTCAACAGGTGCAGTTGTGCAGTCGGCGTGGAGACAGCGCGCACCATCACGCGGCCTTGCAGTATTTCTGACCAGTCCGTGCCCAAAAATTCGGCCACCCGTTGAGCCGCCTTGATGCGCAAGCCAGGGGTGTAAAACAGGGTGTCTTTTCCAGTTTCAAGTTCGTACAGCTGCCAAACCGAGATGCAAGCTTTGGATGCCACAACACTCGCTTGCAGCCCTTTGTGGACGCGCAAGCGCCGCAATACACGGCCAAAGGGATCGTCTGTTTCTGAATTTTGATCGCCGATGAAAGTCTCAAGGTCCTTGTTGGCTTGTAACAAGTGGCGCTTGATGTGCAGGGACTTCACCTGTTTAAGCACCGTTGAGCGGCCACCCTCGCTTGGCAACTCCATGGTCGGACGCTCCTCTTTGCGCGCTATTTCAGCGACCTGAAAATGAGATTTGATGTGAAGCTTCATGGTACCAAGAGTCTAATTTTGATTTAAATTTCAAAGAATAAATACCGATCAAATGAAGCTTATTGTTATTTTTGTTTTTTGTAAATCCCCCCAATGGGTTGCTGCTGTGAAAATGATTGTTCATCAGAGCCAGCCAGTGTTGAAACTTGCACCGCCTGCCGTGCTGATGCATGAAAAGCCCCATTTTTGGGGTGCATGCGGTGGTGCTGATCAAGCCTGTCGCCGGAGTGAAGTGCTGGCGGGGTTTCTCCCCCTAGCATGCCGCTCATGAACTACCACCCCCACCCCGAAGGCCAGATCGACTGCACCGTGTATGGCGCAGTCCTTCAAATTTGCATCAACCGCCCGGCCAAGCGCAACGGTTTCACACCGAAGATGTTCCGTGAACTGGGCCAAGCCTACACCCGGCTCGACGACGACCCTGTGCTGCGCGTGGGCGTTTTGTGTGCGGCGGGTGACCATTTCACCGCCGGACTGGACTTGCCCACCATCGCGCCGCTGATGAAGCGCGGTGAAAAGACGGTGCCGCTGGGCTTGGTGGACCCGCTGAACCTGGGCATGGAGGGGTATCGACGCCGCGTCAAGCCGATGTTGGTGGCGGTGCAGGGCATCACGTACACGCTGGGCATCGAGCTGATGCTGGCGGCCGACATCGTGGTGGCAGCCGAAGATTGCCGGTTCTCGCAGCTGGAGGTGCAGCGCGGCATCATGGCCACGGGTGGTGCCACGCTGCGCATGGCCGAGCGGGCGGGCATGGGCAATGCGCTCTTGCATTTGCTCACAGCCGATGTGTTTGACAGCGCCGAAGCCCTGCGCCTGAACTTTGTGCAAAAGGTGGTGCCCGCCAATGGTCTTTTGACCGAGGTCATGCGCATCGCGGAGCAGATCGCCGCACGGGCCCCGCTGGCGGTGGTGGCCACGCGCCAAAACGTGCTCAAAGCGGTGGAGCACGGCCCACTGGCCGCAATGCACGATTTCATTGCGGTGCAAAGAACGCTGTCCAACAGCGACGATGCCGCAGAGGGTGTGCGCTCGTTTGTGGAAAAACGCGCCGCCCGTTTTACCGGGCATTGATCTGACCCGGGTGCGCCCAAACGATGCAGCCGGGCAGCGATGAAGGCCCCGCTCGTGCCCCACAATCGGCGCATGATTGACACGAACGCTTTGCACCCCTACGCCGAACTCACCCCCGACCGGGTGATGGACGCCTTGCAGGAACTGGGCTTGTGGCCCGATGGCCGTTTGCTGGCGCTCAGCTCTTACGAAAACCGCGTGTACCGTGCGCACTTGGACGAGCCGGTGCAAGGCAGCGCGGCGGTGGTGCTCAAGTTTTACCGGCCTGGGCGCTGGAGCCGCGAGCAAATTCAAGAAGAACACGACTTTGCGGCCGAGTTGCTGGCGGCCGAAGTGCCGGTGGTGCCGCCGATGTTGCTGAACGGCCAGACGCTGCACCAAAGTGCGGGGTTTGATTTTTCGGTCAGCCCCTTGCGCGGCGGCCGCACGCCCGAGTTGGATGACTTTGAGGTGCTGGAATGGATTGGCCGTTTCCTGGCCCGCATCCACACCGTGGGGGCGGCCAAGCCCTTTGCGCACCGCCCCGCGCTCGATGTACAGACTTTTGCGCTCGAGCCCGCAGAGTGGCTGCAAACGAACCAGATGATCCCACTGGAAGTCGAGCGCGAATGGCGCGAGGCCTTTGCTGCGGCGCTGGCGCTGGTGCAAGAAAAAATGGCGCAAGGCGCAGCAGACCGTCGCCTGATTCGCCTGCACGGCGACTGTCACCCGGGCAATATTTTGTGGACGCCTGCCGAGCTGCCCGGTGGTGGCCCGCACTTTGTGGACCTGGACGACGCCCGCATGGGCCCGGCCGTGCAAGACCTGTGGATGCTGCTCTCGGGCGACCGGGCGCAGCGCACGCAGCAACTGTCGGCTTTGCTCGATGGGTACGAACAAGTGCGCGACTTTGACCGGGCCGAGCTGAACCTGATCGAGCCGCTGCGCACGCTGCGCCTGATCCACTACAGCGCCTGGCTGGCACGGCGCTGGGATGATCCGATTTTCCCGATCAACTTTCCGTGGTTTGGCACGCCCGATTACTGGCGCGGCCAGGTGTTGATGCTGCAAGAGCAGGTTGAGCAGATGCAGGAAGAACCCCTGAGCATTTGAAGCGAACAGGGTGCATCAGTCCTGTGGGCTTAAGCGGGCAGGCCTTGCTTGTAAAACTTACCGTCCTTCATGATCGACACCAAGTGATCGCCCTGACCCAGCAGGCAAGAAATGTCATCCAACGGATTGCCCCTGACCAGCAACAGGTCGGCTTTGGCACCGGGTTTGATCACGCCCAACTGGCCCGACATGTTCAGCAACTCGGCTGCGTTCACCGTGGCTTGTTGCAAGGTCGCGCCCGAACCCAGGATGCTGGCGCGGATGCGCAACTCTTCTGACTGGTGGCGGTGTGACTCGCCCAGTAAATCGGTGCCCAAGGCCATCTTGACGCCGGCCTTGGCCAAAATCTCCAGTGCTTTTTGGCCTTGGCTGCGCACGGTATCGATCTTGGCCACCGAAACAGCTGGCAAGCCCAGGCTGGCGCCCTCGTTGGCCAAAGCCTCGTAGGTGATGAGGGTCGGCACCATGAAAGCCCCGTGGTCGGCCATGAAGGCGCAGGTGTCGGCGTCGATCAGGTTGCCGTGCTCGATGCTGCGCACCCCAAATTCCACCGCCCGGCGAATCGCCTTGGGCGTGTAGGCGTGGGCCATGACGTAGGTGCCCGCGTGTTCGGCTTCGTCCACGATGGCGCGGATCTCGCCTTCGGAGTAGCCCAGGTAATGGATCGGGTCGTTGGGCGAAGCCACGCCGCCCGAGGCCATGATCTTGATCTGGTTGGCTCCCTTCATGACCTCCTCACGCACGGCCAAGCGCACGTTGTCCACGCCATCGACCACACGCGCCAGCGCCCCCACGCGGGTGGAGCAGGCGCAGCTTTCCAGTTCGTCGCTGCGCGGGCGGCCGTCGCCATGGCCGCCAGTCTGCGACAGGGCGCGGCCTGCAGCAAAAATGCGCGGCCCCTCGACCAAATCGGTGCGGGTGGCTTCTGCCAGGTTCCAGTCAGCCCCACCGGCATCGCGCACAGTGGTAAAGCCGCGCATCAGCATGCCCTTCATGATGGGGATGGCCCGCAAGGTGGCAAACACATTGGGCTGCTGGCTGTTGTAGGTCAGGTTCAGGTGCGAGGCGATCACATGCACATGGCAGTCGATCAGGCCGGGCATCAGGGTCAGGCCCTTGGCCGAAACGGTTTGCGCACCTTCTGGCACGGGCAGCTGAGGGCCTACAGCTTCAATTTGACCATCCTTGACCCACACATCGGTGTCTGGCAAAAATTTCAGGGTTTCAACATCGAGCACGTTGGCCGATTGGATCAGGATCGAGGTCATAAAAAAGTTTAAAAAGTGGGACGCCACCGCATGACGTCATAAGGCACCAAAGTTCATCATCTCAGTCGATCTTGCCCTTGGACACCGCATAAACCCTAAGTTTTCACCCTTGCGTCAGCCCAGCCGGCTGCCTAGAATCAAATGTCAACCAACCAAGACAGGAATTTGCATGTTGAAACCAATTCTTCGCTCCACGCGCTTGCTCGCGTTGGCCCTGGGCATGTCTGCCGCCTTGATCTCTGTCGGTGCGGTCCAAGCGGCTGAGCTCAAGTGGGCCGCGCAAAACGATATCCTGACGCTGGACCCTCACGCGCAAAACCACGCCACCACCAACAACATTGTGGGCCATGCCTACGAGCCCCTGGTGCGCTATGACCGCAACTACAAAGTCGAGCCCGCACTGGCCACCAGCTGGCAAGTGGTCAACCCCACCACAGTGCGTTTCAATCTGCGCAAGAACGTCAAGTTCCAAGACGGCTCGGCCTTCACCGCTGACGACGTGCTGTTCTCTTTTGACCGCATCCGCCAGCCACAAGGCACCATGCAAATTTATGTGGCGGGTGTCAAAGGCATCAACAAGGTCGACGACCACACCATCGACGTGGTGCTGGACAAACCCAACCCGACTTTGCTCAACAGCTTCACCACCTTCTTCATCATGAGCAAGGCATGGGCGGTGAAAAACAAGTCCGAAAAAGTGCAGGACTACAAAGCCAAGGAAATCACCTTCGCTTCCACCAACGCCAACGGCACCGGCCCTTACATCATCAAGGAGTGGGTGGCCGATCAGCGCGTGGTCTTGACCGCCAACAAAGCCTGGTGGGACAAGTTGCCGGGCAACGTGACCGATGTGATCTACACCCCCATCAAATCCGATCCCACCCGCATCGCGGCCTTGTTAGCGGGTAACGTGGACATCGTGACCGACTTGCCCACACAAGATGTGGCCCGCCTGCGCTCCACACCCGCCTTGTCCGTGCTTGATGGCCCGGAAGTGCGCACCATTTTCATCGGGGTGGACCAAGGTTCCAACGAATTGAAATACGGCTCCAAAGGCCCTAACCCCTTCAAAGACGTGCGCGTGCGCAAAGCCCTGAACATGTCGATTGACCGGGTGGCCATCCAGCGCAGCATCATGCGCGGCCTGTCGGTGCCTGCCGCCATCATGGTGGCGCCTGGCGTGAATGGCCATACGGCCGAGTTGGACAAAGTGGCCCCGCCCGATCTGGACGGTGCCAAGAAACTGCTGGCCGATGCCGGTTATGCCAATGGCTTTGACTTCACCCTGGACTGCCCGAACAACCGTTATGTGAACGACGAAGAGGTGTGCCAGGCCGTGGTCAACATGTGGGCCAAAGTGGGCATCCGCGCCAAACTCAACGCCACCAACTTCAGCAGCTTCATCGGCAAGATCCAGAACTTTGACTCCAGCGCTTACCTGTTGGGCTGGGGCGTGGCTACCTACGACGCGCAGTACTCCTTGCAGTCTTTGGTCATGACCCGCACCACCGGTTCGGACGGCAACTTCAACTTCCTCAAAATCAGCAACGCCAAGGTGGACGCCTTGACCGAAGCCATGAAGACCGAAATGGACAAGACCAAGCGCGACAACATGCTCAAGGAAGCCTTGACCATCACCCGCGACGAAGCCCTGTATGTGCCACTGCACCACCAGATGCGCCCTTGGTCCATGAAGAAAAATGTGAGCATTGCGCACAACTCCAACGATGCGCCCAAGATGTATTACGCCACGGTCAGCAAGTGATCTGGGGTTGAGCCAACCTGCTCCGCCTGCGCGGGGCAGGGTTTCAAGCGCGAACGGGGCCATGCACCCCAGGGGGCTTGCTGCCACGGACAGCCACCATGTCTTCGCCTTCTTCCCCCCACGCTGACACGTCCCGCCCCCGCACGCCTTTTCTGGGTTTTGCCGTCGTCGGCTGCGGCGCCGCGATCGCCCCGCTCGACTTCGCGGTCAACATGGCGTTTCCGGCCATGACCGCAGCCTTCGCCTTGGCCACACCCGACATCCGTTGGGTGGCGGTGTGTTATGTCATCACCTACGGCAGCCTGATGCTGTTTTGCGGTGTGTTGGGGGACCGCCTGGGCCACTTGCGCGTGTTCCGCTGGGGTTTGGTGCTGTCGGCGCTGGCCTTGGTGGCCTGTGCGGCGGCACCGTCTTATGGTGGGCTGCTGGCCGGGCGGGTTTTGCAGGGCATCGGGGTGGCGCTGACGCTGTCCTGCGCGCCGGCCTTGGCCATGGGCTTGATGGCCGCCGGGCAACGCACGCAAGCGCTGTCGGTGTATGGCGCCATGTTTGCGGCGGCGGGTGTGCTGGCCCCTTTGCTTGGGGGCATCAGCATGCTGCACTGGGGTTGGGCCGGGGTGTACGGTTTTCGGGTGCCGATTGTGCTGCTGGCCTGGTTGTGCTCGCCTTGGCTGGTGCGTCGCCTGCGGGCGCAGACACTGAGCACACCCAGCGCTGCCAGCCAAGCGGGCAGCGTGCGGGGCCTGTGGGGCCTCCTGCGGCGCGATGCCGATTTCGCCTGGATCAACCTGCTCAGTGTGGGGGTTCAGTTTTGCGGCTTCACGATTGCACTGAGCTTGCCCTACGCCTTGCCTGCAGCGGGCTGGGGGGGCACGGCCAGTGGTGCCATGCTGTCCCTCTGGGCGTTGGGGGTGTTGGCCGGTTCGGGCGTGGCCCCAGTGCTGCTGCGCCGCATGGACTTGCGGTCTGCGGGCCTCGCAGCGCAAGGGATCATGGCCTTGGGCCTGGCCTTGATCGGTGCGGTGCCAATGGCGCAAGCCTGGCCCTTCATGGCCCTGGCCTTGCTTGTGCAGGGTTTGGGTCTGGGGGTGTTTCAGGTGGTCTACGCCGACCAGGTGGTGGCCACTTTGCCCGACTCCGCGCGGGGCCTGTCGGGCAGCCTGACCCTGGTGACCCGCACCGTCGGTATCGTGGGTGCGGCCATGGCCTGGCTGTGGCTCATGGAACTGTTGCAAAGTCGGGCTGTGGCGCAAGGCGCTTCAATGCCTGAGGCCATTTGGGCGGGCACCATGGGCCTTCTGCCCTGGGCTGCAGGCCTGGCTTTGGCCTTGCTGTTGTTGAGCGTGTGGCGTCGGTCAAGCCGCTGGCATTGAGCCTGCACAGTTTGTGGCTGGGTTGCCCAGCCTGTGTCGGCCAAGCGCGGGCGATTCAAACGCGAGTCGGTGCGCCGCGTTCAGCCCGACGCACCCGCCAGAACAACCAACTGGCAATGCACAGGTTGAGGAAGTTCCAGGCGATGCCATTCAAAAAGGCTGCGTGGTAACTGCCGGTCATGTCAAACACCCAGCCCGACATCCAGCCGCCCAGCGCCATGCCCAACAAGGTGGCCATGATCACCGAACCCACGCGGGCCCCCGCTTCTTTGGGGTCGAAGTGCTCGCGCACGATGATGGCGTAGGCGGGCACGATGCCGCCCTGAAACAGCCCAAACATGGCCGAGACGAGGTACAGCGGTACCAAGCCGTCAAAAGGCAAAAACATCAGCAGCGCCACGCCTTGCAAAAAAGAGCCCAGCAGCAAAGTGCGGATGCCGCCAATGCGGTCGCTGATCACGCCAAACACCAACCGGCTGACGATACCGCTGGCCAGCATGAGCGAGAGCATTTCAGCCCCGCGTGCCGCGCCAAAACCCAGGTCAGAGCAATAGGCCACGATGTGCACTTGCGGCATGGACATGGCCACGCAACACGCCACCCCGGCGATAAACAGCAGGCTTTGGGCGTGGGCAGGTTTCAGGCCAAAGGGGCGGCTGCGGTCCACGGGCACGGTGCTGGCGTTGGCCGGTGTCAGGTTCACCAGCGGCGGGCGCTGGCGCATCAACATGGCCAGCAAAAACATGCCCACGCCGCAAAAAATACCCAGCATGATATAGGTCTGCCGCCAGCCCACAGTCTCCACGCCGTGCTGAACAATCGGCGGCCAGATGGTGCCCGCGATGTAATTGCCACTGGCGCAAATGGCCACCGCAATGCCCCGGCGGCGGTTCCACCACAAAGCGGTGTCGGCCATGAGGGGCGCAAAAGTCGATGAACTGCCAATCAGGCCCATCAAGCCGTGCGCCAGGCCAAAGGACCAGATGCTGCCTGACATCCCGGCCCAGATGAAGCCACCACACACGGCCAAGGCGCCCACCCACAACACCGGCGTCAGGCCATGGCGGTCGGCCAAGCGGCCGGTGATCAGGCCGCCCAGGCCCAGGCAAATCATCATCAAGGTGTAGGGCAGCGAAGCGTCGGCCCGGCCCACACCAAACTCGGTCTGCACCGCAGGCAACACCACCGAGACGATGTACATGCTGCTGTTGCCCAGCACCACCAACCCCAGCGTGGCCAGCAAACGCCAGGCGGCTTGGCGAGAATCGATGAGGGACGGGTCGGCAGGGAGGGATTTCATCGGTTCAATTTAGCCGATGACAGCGGGGGGGCTTGTCTTGTGGGTTACTGGACGTGGACCTGAGACGGGCATCACTGATCAGGCACCCCGCGCCGCATCTCTGTCACCCCGGGCTTGACCCGGGTTCCATCTTCATTGCCTTTGCAAGCGGTAGTGGTCAATCTGAATCGCGGATCAGGTCATGAATGACACGAGGGGCGTGGATGACGGTCTTTGTATTTGTCACGTAACCTGGGTCCTTCAGGCCGTTTCAGCCGCAATCTTCCCGATGTCCTTCTATCCCCAAACGTGCACACCCTCTCGCGCATAAGAGGCGGTCCCGCCATACACCAGCGATGGCTGGATGCTTTCGTCGCCTGCAAACTTTTGCCATTTCTTCAGACCGTCGGTCCAGTCATTGGCAAAGGTGCTTCTTGACTTGATTTCAAGCGCTTGCAGGCCTTGCGCGTTATCGATCAAGACAACGACTTCGTGTCCGACGTTGTCGCGCCAGAAGCACAGATCCAACGCTTGGCCCGCATTCAGGCGCTGCTTCATCAATTCGCCGATGACATGGGTTTCAAACAAGGCACCGCGTGCGGCATGGGTGTCCAGTGTGGCAGCATCGCGAATGTCCAACAGCCAAGCGGCCAGGCCCACAACGCAAAAGTAGAGTTTGGGTGCTTTCACCAGACGCCTGCCAAAATTGCGGTGGTGCGGTTTGAGCAAGGTGACGATGTAACTGGCTTGCAGCACAGATAACCATTGTTTGGCGGTCACGGAGGTGATACCGCAATCGGCCCCGAGTGACGCGAGGTTGAGCAGCTGGCCTGTACGGGCGGCGCACATTTTGACGAAAGTCTGAAATTGCGTCAGGTCGCGCACCGCGATCAGTTGCCGCACATCACGCTCCAGATAGGTGGCGATGTAGTTGGCAAACCAGTCTTGTGGCGAAATGTCGCGGTCGTACAGCGCGGGGTAGCCACCTTTAAACAAGGTGGCGTTCAAGTCACTGGGCGCTTTGCTTGCCGCCAACAATTCGGCCGCGCTCAGGGGCAGCAGTTCAACCCGACCCACCCGGCCTGCCAGCGTTTGTGTAATGCCCGCGAGCAAGTCAAATTGCGCCGAGCCCGTGAGGACAACGTCGCCCATGATGCCGCGCTCGTCCACCCAGCCTTGCAGCCACGACAGCAATTCGGGGCAGCGCTGCACCTCGTCCAAAATCGCTCCGCTGGGAAAGCGCTGAAAAAATCGCTGGGGATCTCGCAGCGCAAACTCACGCTCATCGGGGTTTTCCAGCGATACAAAGGGCTTCTCCTTGAAAAGCGATTTGGCCAAGGTGGTTTTGCCCGACTGACGAGGCCCCGTGAGCGCGACCACAGGAAAGCCTTTGGCCAAGCGTTCCAATGTGCTGGATGCGGTGCGCGGGATTATTTTTACAAAATTAAGTTTGAAACTTCGATTTGTAATATTTTGGGCTTTATAAGGCTTTGCGGGATATTTCAAATTAAAAAAGCCCCGCCAGACACAAGTCTGGCGGGGCTTTTAGCTGGGCGATTGACGATCAGCTCAGCAGCGCATTCACCCGCTTCACATAAGCCGCTGGGTCTGCGGGCAAGCCGCCTTCGGCCAGCAGGGCCTGGTCAAACAGGATGTGGGCCAGGTCGTGGAAGTGGACCGAGCCGTCGAGTTTTTTCACCAGCGCGTGTTCGGGGTTGACTTCGAGCACGGGCTTGACTTCGGGGGCGCTTTGCCCAGCTTGCTTGAGCATGCGGGCCAGTTGCATGCTCATGCCGTCGTCGGTCACCACCAGGCAGGCGGGGCTGTCCACCAGGCGGCTGGTCACGCGCACGTCTTCGGCTTTGTCTTTGAGCGCTTCTTTGAGTTTGGCCAGCACGGGCTTGAAGGTTTCGGCCGCGTCTTCGGCGGCTTTCTTTTCTTCTTCGTCTTGCAGCTTGCCCAGATCAAACGCGCCCTTGGCCACGCTTTGCAGCGGGGTGCCATCAAACTCGTTCACAAAGTTCAGCGCCCACTCGTCTACGCGGTCGGTCATCAGCAGCACTTCGATGCCTTTTTTCTTGAAGACTTCGAGCTGCGGGCTGTTCTTGGCGGCGGCCAGGGTGTCGGCGGTGATGTAGTAAATCGCGTCCTGGCCTTCTTTCATGCGGGCTTTGTAGTCGGCAAAGCTCACGCTCACGGTGTCGTGGGTCGATGACGCAAAACGCAGCAGCTTGGATAAACGCGCTTGGTTGCCAAAGTCTTCGCCCAAGCCTTCTTTGAGCACCGCGCCGAACTCGGCGTAGAACTTGGAATACTGGCCCTGCTTGGCCTTGTCTTCGTCGCTCAGAACGTCGGTCACGCCGTCGGTCTCCTCAGGTGCCTTGTCGTGTTTCGCCAAATCTTCCAGCATCGACAGCACACGCTTGGTGCAGCCTTCGCGGATGGCTTTCACGTCGCGGCTTTCTTGCAGCAACTCGCGGCTCACGTTCAGGGGCAGGTCGGCCGAGTCCACCACGCCCTTCACAAAGCGCAGGTAGCTGGGCATCAGCGCTTCGGCTTCGTCCATGATGAACACGCGCTTGACGTAGAGCTTGATGCCCGCCTTCTTGTCGCGGTTCCACAGGTCTTGCGGGGCTTTGGACGGGATGTAGAGCAGCTGCGTGTATTCGGTGCTGCCTTCCACGCGGTTGTGGGTCCAAGTCAGTGGGGCTTCAAAGTCGCGGCTGATCTGTTTGTAGAAGTCGGCGTATTGCTCGTCGGTGATGTCTTTCTTGGGACGGGTCCACAAGGCGCTGGCTTTGTTGATGGTTTCCCATTCGCCGGTCTTGACCATGCCGCCGGGCTGGCGGCCACCTCCTTCGTTGTTCGGATCGATCAGCTCGCCGTCTTTCCACTCTTCCTTCTCCATCAAGATGGGCAGGCTGATGTGGTCGGAGTATTTGCCAACGATTTCCTTGAGCTTCCAGGTGTTGGCGTACTCCAGCGCTTCTTCGCGCAGGTGCAAGATCACGCTGGTGCCACGCTCTGCGCGGGTGATGGTCTCGACCTCAAAGTCGCCCGTGCCGCCGCTGATCCAGCGCACGCCTTCGGCAGGCGTGGCACCTGCGCGGCGGGTTTCGACGGTGATCTTGTCGGCCACAATGAAGCCCGAATAAAAGCCCACACCGAACTGGCCAATCAACTGCGCGTCCGACTTCTGGTCGCCGCTCAGTTGGCTCACAAAGTCCTTGGTGCCACTTTTGGCGATGGTGCCCAGGTGGTCAATGGCTTCTTGCGCCGTCATGCCGATGCCGTTGTCGGTGATGGTGAGCGTCTTGGCGGCTTTGTCAAACGACAGGCGCACTTGCAAGTCGGGCGCGTCTTCGTACAGGCCGTTGTTGTTCAGCGCTTCAAAGCGCAGTTTGTCGCAGGCATCAGACGCGTTGGAAATCAGCTCGCGCAAAAAGATTTCTTGGTTGGAATACAGCGAGTGGGTGACCAGGTGCAGCAGTTGCGCGACTTCGGCCTGAAAGGCATGGGTTTGTTTGCTCATAGCGGTTCAACAGTAAAAAAGATCAGAAAACAAGAACGCCCCACAGCTTGGGGCGTCACGGGTGAATTTCAAGGGGTCAAAACGATTCGTTCGGCCCCAAATACCGCCAAGTCCCCGCCGGCATTTGCCCCAACTGCACACTCCCCATGCGGATGCGTTTGAGGCCCACCACTTTCAGGCCCACTTGTTCGCACATGCGGCGGATCTGGCGCTTTTTGCCTTCGATCAGCACAAAGCGCAGCTGTTCGGGGTTTTGCCAGTCCACTTTGGCGGGTTTCAGGGGTTTGCCGTCCAGGCTCAGGCCGTGGCGCAGGCGCTCGAGCAGCGCTTTGGGAAACACAGCTTGCACGTTGGCGCTCACCCGGTCGAAGTCGCCAATGACGGTGAGCGGGTTGGCCTTGCCGCCATAGGTGGCGGACGCGGCCGAGGCGGCGGCGGTGTTTTCGTGGCCGGTATAGGCCACGCGCACCAGATACTCTTTTTCCATCTCGGAGTCTTCGCCAATCAACTGGCGCGCCACGCGGCCGTCTTGTGTCAGCACCAGCAGACCTGTGGAGTCGATGTCCAGGCGTCCGGCTGGGGCCAAGCCGCGCAGGTGCGGCGGGGTGAAACGCAGCTTGGATGGGTCACCACCCCAGTGGCTGCGCGGGTTGATCAGGGTGATGGCGGGTTCGTGCCCGTCTTCGGCCTGGCCGCTCACATAGCCCATGGGCTTGTGCAAAAGAATAGTCACTTGCCGGTCTTGCTGCTGCTCGGCCGCTTTGTCGATGGTGATGCGGTCAGACAGCGTGACCTGCTGGCCCATGCTGGCGGGCAGGCCGTTGACCATCACCCAGCCTTGTTCGATCCAGGCGTCGGCTTCTCGGCGCGAGCACATGCGCAGCTCAGCCATGCGCTTGTTCAGGCGCGAGGTGCCGCTGGGTTCGGCCGTTTCGCCTTTGCCTTCGGGGCGGGGGGCGCGTTTGAATGCAGGGGGCTGGGTCATGGATTAAGGTGCGCAAAAGAAGTGGGTCGATTGTCACTTCTTTTGGCGTTTGAAAGAATGCGGTCATGCGTTGCGTGTCAGGCCGTCTAACTGGGATTGGCGCAGGCCTTGTAAATCCAAAATTCGCAGACCACCGTACTCCACCCGAATGAGCTGGTGTGCTTCGAGCACGCGCAGCGCTTCGTTCACGCGCTGGCGCGACAAACCCACCAGATAAGCCAGCTCTTGTTGGGTGATGCGCAGCACCTCGCCAACGCCGGAAAACAACACCGGGTTAAAAAGGGCGGCCAAATGGCGCGCCAGGCGCAGCTCGGGGCTGGTCATGCGGTCCATTTCGCGCGCGGCAATGAACTGGCCCAAGCGCTCGTTGAGCTGCTGCATGATGAAACGGTTAAAACCCAGTGAATGGTCGATCAGCCAGTGAAAGGTGTCCAGAGGCAGTCCCGCCACCACACTGGGCCGAAGGGCCTGGATGTTGTAGCGGTAAATTTCACGCTTGAGGACTGTGCCTTCGCCAAACCAGCCGCCAGGGGGTATGCCGGTGAAAGTCATGGTTTGGCCGCTGGCGTTGTCGGTGCTCATTTTTAGCAGGCCCGAGATCACGCCAAACCAATACGTCACCGGGCGGCCCACGCGGCACACATGATCGCCGGTTTGGGGGTCACTGACCACCAGCTGCGGCACGATTTGCAGCCGCTCTTCGGGGCGCAGCAAGCTCAGCCAGGGGATGCCCTGCAGTTCAGCCGGGGTGGGTGCCCGGCGGCGCTGGTGGACGCTGTTTTCTTTGGCCATGGTCTTTGTCAATGTGTCAGCTGACGGTCAGGTGGGCTAGGGGTCTTCCCTGAATTGTCGTCCAAACGACAACTTAACGTCAAATGAATGCCTACGATCGCGGCCAAGTTCAGTCGCATTGCGTTCAATGCACCGTTTTTGGAGACAGGTCAGGTCATGCAAACAACGTTTCCCCGTTTGATGCTCAAGCACGCTGCCGAGCGCCCCACTGCGCCCGCACTGCGCGAGAAAGAATATGGCATTTGGCAAACCACCAGCTGGTCGGATTTGGCCAGCCTGGTCCAGTCTGTCGCCTGTGGCTTGCACCAGGCGGGTCTGCAGCGCGGCGAGCACCTGATCGTGGTGGGCTCCAACCGCCCACGTCTTTACGCCACGATGCTGGCCGCACAGTCCTTGGGCGTTATTCCGGTGCCGCTGTATCAGGACGCGGCTGCCGCCGAGTGCGTGTTCCCCATCACCAACGCCGAGGTGCGCTTTGCGGTGGTGGAAGACCAGGAGCAAGTTGACAAGATGCTGGAAGTGCGTGAGCAATGCCCACAACTGACCCACATTTATTACGACGACCCACGCGGCTTGCGCAAGTACACCGAGGACGGTCTGGGCTCGCTCGAAGAGCTGATTGCAGCCGGTGGCGTGTTTGCCCAGCAGCACCCTCAGTTTTTCAACGAAGAAGTTGAAAAAGCGGCCCATACCGATGTGGCGGCGATGTTCTTCACTTCGGGTACGACCGGCAACCCCAAGGGCGTGGTGCACACCCACAGCTCATTGATCGACCGCGCCGACGCGGGCGCTGAGTTTGACAAACTGACCAGCGCCGAAGATGTGTTGGCTTACATGCCGCCGGCCTGGATTGGCCAGAACATCTTCAGCTACGCACAGTGGCTGGTCTGCGGCTATGTGGTCAATTGCCCCG
>NZ_JBILQU010000142.1:0-5418 GCF_044373035.1 Limnohabitans sp.
TGGGCAAAGCTTTTAGAGTCTTTGCGCACATCCGCCAGCAAGCCGTCTGCTTTGGCGCGGGCTTTTTCTCGCTCAGCAGCGGGCGCGTCTTTGCCCGCATTGATCAGGATGTGGCTGGCCCGGCGTTGCTCTTGGCCGGATAAGCGCTGGAGATTTTGTTCATAATAGGTTTTGATGTCCTGCTCAGGCAACTGGATATTTTTGGCCAAGGCGGCCGCATCGAGCACCAGGTATTCCACGTCGGCCGATTCAGGCGAACGGAAGCGATCTGTCTGAGTCTGGTAAAACTTTTCCAGATCGGCATCTGTGACTTGGACCTTGGCCGCAAAAGTGGCAGGCTCAAAGCGTTGAATCTGGATTTCACGTCGCTGCAAATAGGCCTGCAAGGCACTGTCGGTTTGGCGCTGAGAAGCTACCGCTGAGGCCTGCAAACTTGCCAGGACCTGTTGATTGGACAAGTCGCGGCGCACACGCGCTTCCAACATCTCCGGTGTCATGCCCTGGCTGGCGGCCAGTTGACGGTAGCGATCCATGTCCAGCTTGCCGTCCGGTCCGCGCAGGCCGGCGATTGACGGGTCTTGCTGCAAGTAATTGGCCAAGCGTTGGTCGCTGGTGACGAGCAGCTGCTTTTCTGCAGCCACGGCGATCAATCGGTCATTGACCATGCGCTCCAAGCTGGCGTAACGGGCTTCAGCTGAGCCCAGCAGTTTGGCGTCCAGGTTGGGCGCAGACGCACGGATGCGGTCCACTTCTTGTTGGTGCATCGCATCCCATTCTTGCTGGGTAATTTCAATGTCTCCCACTTTGGCAACAACAACACCACGGTCACTCATGTTGCTGTAACCATCCACACCAAACAAAACAAATGAAGGAATGATCAGCACAACCAACAAACCCATCAGGATCTTGGAATTATTGCGGATGGTGTCAAACATGTCTGAAGTCTCGGGTTGTCAATAAAAAAGGCGAACCTGGGGTTCGCCTTCGTTTGAGAGGTGGTGGGCGCTGACGGTCTCGAACCGCCGACCTACTCCGTGTAAAGGAGCCGCTCTACCAACTGAGCTAAGCGCCCTCTCAAATGTGCGGTCAGTTCAAAGCGTCTTTGAGGCCCTTGCCTGGACGGAACTTTGGCACATTGGCTTTCTTGATTTTAATCGCAGCGCCGGTACGGGGGTTGCGGCCTGTTCGCGCGGCACGCTTGCCCACGGCAAAAGTACCAAAACCTACCAAGGAAACTGTCCCACCCTTTTTCAGGGTCGTGCGCACTGCGCCCATGGTGGCTTCGAGGGCGCGACCGGCGGCTGCCTTGGACAAGTCGGCGTGCTTGGCAATGTGTTCGATCAATTCTGTTTTGTTCACAATAAACCTCTGGTTGTTAGCGCTGGAAGGACCGAAGTTTGGACTGAAATCAGACCCCGCAGCGAGGGCATGTTGATGAAATTTTTGTAGGCAATGAATGCCTGAAGTGATTAAAACCAGACCTTGTGGGTCTGTCAATCGCATTCATGCGTGGCGACATTGGCGTTGGATTCTAGCCTTGAAAATAGTGCTTCATAAAAGCACGACAGTTATTTTAATGTTCAGCCATGTCAAGTTTGCTTGAATGCTCACATTTGAGACCAAGCGCTTGGGCAATCGCCTGCTCAAAGCGCCTGCTCAATGGCCCGGCCCACATCGGCCGTAGAGGCATTGCCGCCCAAATCGGGCGTGCGTGGCGCATCGCCACCCGCAGCCAAAACCTTTTCGATCGCGGCCAGCACCGCATCGTGAGCACCTTTGTGACCCAAAAACTCCAGCATCATGGCGCCGCACCAGATTTGACCAATCGGGTTGGCAATGCCTTTGCCTGCAATGTCCGGCGCAGAACCGTGCACAGGCTCAAACAGCGATGGGAATTTGCGGTCGGGGTTGAGGTTGGCGCTGGGCGCAATGCCAATGGTGCCGGTGCAAGCAGGGCCCAAGTCGCTCAAGATGTCGCCAAAGAGGTTGCTGGCCACCACCACGTCAAAAAAGTCAGGCCGTTGCACAAAGTGGGCCGTGAGGATGTCGATGTGGAACTTGTCCACGTTGATGCCCGGGTAAGCCTTGGCCATCTCGGCCACGCGTTCGTCCCAATACGGCATGGTGATGGCGATGCCGTTGGACTTGGTGGCGCTGGTCAGGTGCTTTTTGGGACGGGTTTGGGCCAACTCAAAGGCAAACTTGAGCACCCGGTCGACCCCGATGCGGGTCATGATGGATTCCTGCATCACGATCTCGCGCTCGGTGCCCGGGAACATGCGCCCCCCCACACTGGAGTACTCGCCCTCGGTGTTTTCCCGCACGATGTACATGTCGATTTCGCCCGGCTGGCGTGCGCTGCCGTCACGGCGCACCACCGGCGCGATGATGCCGGGCATGAGTCGCGCTGGGCGCAAGTTGATGTACTGGTCAAACTCACGACGGAACAACAAAAGCGAGCCCCACAGCGACACGTGGTCAGCGATTTTATCGGGCCAACCCACCGCGCCAAAGTACAAGGCATCGTGGCCGCCGATCTGGTCTTTCCAGTTGTCGGGCAGCATCTGACCATGCTTTTCAAAGTAATCCCAGCTTGAAAAATCAAAGTGGTCAAAGTGCAGGTCAATGCCAAACTTGCGTGCTGCAGCATCCATCACGCGCAGGCCTTCAGGCATGACTTCTTTGCCAATGCCATCTCCGGGAATGACAGCGATGCGGTGCTTGCTCATGTGTAGAACTTTCTAAATCTAAATCAATGGGTGGGCTGCAAAATCAAGAGCTTAGCAACAAAGTGGCGGACCGGTGTCGCCCTGACCCAGACGTCGGGCTCAGCCCCCCGCTCATTTCACGCGGGCTCGGATTTCAGGCAAGGCCTTTTTCATGTAGTACACCATGGACCAGATGGTCAAAATGGCTGCGATCAGGATCAGCACCGCCCCCCAGTCGCGGGTGTCGATCGCGCCGAACAAAATCCCGTCGTACAACAAGAAAGGAATGGCCACCATCTGCACCGTGGTCTTGAGCTTGCCCACCATGTGCACCGCCACGCTCTTGCCCGCGCCAATTTGCGCCATCCACTCGCGCAGGGAAGAAATGGCGATCTCGCGACCAATGATGACCAGGGCAATCAACACATGCACCCGGTTCATGTGCACCAAAATCAGCAAAGCTGCACAGACCAAAAACTTGTCGGCCACCGGATCCAAAAAAGCCCCGAAGGCCGAGGTCTGGTTGAGCTTGCGGGCCAAAAAGCCGTCCAGCCAGTCGGTCCAGGCGAACAAGACAAACATGACCGTGGCAATCAGGTTCTGCGTCTCGACCTTCAGGCTGTCCAGGTAATACACGCCAATGATCAAAGGAATCGCGACTATGCGCGTCCAAGTCATGATAGTCGGAATCGTGAAAAACATGCGGTTGATTGTGGCACGCTCAGACAAAGGCTTGATGACAGTCTTGTCCGGGCTCAATGCAGCGCGTTGTAAATGGTCTCAGCCAGCTCTCGCGAGATGCCTTCCACGCCCAGCAAGTCTTCCACGCTGGCACTTTCCACGCCCCGCACGCCGCCAAAGCGCTGCAGCAATTTGGCCCGCTTGCGCGGCCCAATGCCCGGGATTTCTTCGATTTTGCTGCCGCCCATGCGCACTTTGGCACGCTGCGCCCGCATACCGGTGATGGCAAAGCGGTGGGCCTCGTCTCGGATTTGAGCGACCAGCATGAGCGCGGCCGAGTCCTTGCCCAGATACACCTTCTCGCGGCCATCGGCAAACACCAGCTCTTCCAGGCCCACTTTGCGGCCCTCGCCTTTTTCCACACCCACAATGCGTGACAGGTCCAGCCCCAGGTCGGAGAACACCTCACGGGCCATGCTGACCTGGCCCTTGCCGCCATCGATCAGCACCAGGTCGGGCAGCCGGGCTGTGCCCTCGCCCGAGCGCAAGGCCTCGGCCAATTTGCCATAGCGGCGCATCAGCACCTGGCGCATGGCGGCGTAATCGTCGCCCGGCGTGATGCCCTCGATGTTGTAGCGGCGGTATTCGCTGCTTTGCATCTTGTGCTGACGAAACACCACGCAAGAAGCTTGGGTGTTTTCACCCGCCGTGTGCGAGATGTCAAAACACTCGATGTGAACTGTGTCCAAATCGTCCGGGGCCAAATCGAGCGCATCTGCCAATGCACGGGTGCGGGCTTGTTGCGAGCCTTCTTCGGCCAAAAGACGGGCCAACTTGATGTCGGCGTTTTTCTCGCTCATCTCCAGCCACACCCGGCGCTGCTCGCGGGGGTTGTGCACGGCCGCAATTTTGTAGCCCGCTTGCTGCGACAAGGCCGCCACCAAGACTTTGTCCACCGCCACGCTGGTGATCAACGCAGCCGGAACCGGAATGCCAATGTAGTGCTGTGCCATGAAGGCTTCAAGCACCTGCACCTCCACCGCGACCGGTGGTTGCTCATCGTCTTCGATGCCCTGCAAAGCATGGGCATCTTCCACATGCGCCGGAAAGTAAGGCCGGTCGCCCAAATGCCGCCCGCCGCGCACCATGGCCAAGTTCACGCAGGCACGCCCGCCGTGCACCCGCACGGCCAGTATGTCCACGTCGGTGTCGGTGCCCGTGTCCACCGACTGCTGGTGCAGCACCCGCGACAAGGCGGTCATCTGGTTGCGCACCTCGGCCGCTTGTTCAAAGGCCAATCGGTCGGCATGCGCCATCATCCGCGCCTCCATTTCTTGCAGCAGCCCTTGGGTCTCGCCCTTTAAAAAGCGCTCAGCGTGTTGCACATCGTCAGCATAGGCTTCAGGCGAGATGAGGTTCACGCAGGGTCCAGAGCAGCGCTTGATTTGGAACAGCAAACACGGCCGGGTGCGGTTCGCAAACACCGTGTCTTCGCAGGTGCGCAGGCGAAACACTTTTTGCAAGAGCTGAATCGTCTCCTTGACGGCCCAAGCACTGGGAAACGGACCAAAGTAACGGTGCTTTTTTTCAACCGAGCCCCGGTAATACGCCACACGGGGAAAGGTTTGCGGCTCGGGCGCACCCGAAGCGCTTGGCACGGCCTTCAAAAACAGCGTGCCGTTGCCCGTGAGCTTGAGGTAGGGGTAAGTCTTATCGTCCCGAAACAGGATGTTGAAACGCGGGCTGAGTGACTTGATCAGGTTGTTTTCGAGCAGCAGCGCCTCGGCCTCGGAGCGCACCACCGTGGTCTCCATGCGGGCGATCTTGCTGACCATGTGGCCAATGCGTGTGCCGCCGTGGTCCTTCTGGAAATAGCTCGACACCCGCTTTTTGAGCTGCTTGGCCTTGCCCACATACAGCACGCTGCCCTGCGCATCAAAGTAACGGTAAACCCCCGGCAAAGCCGGGAGCGCAGCCACCTGGGCCAGCAAAGATTCGTCGTGTGCCGCTGTCATGTCGCGTATTGTCG
>NZ_JBILQU010000143.1:0-5406 GCF_044373035.1 Limnohabitans sp.
GGATTTGCCCACCACTGGGGTCGAACACGCGGGTGACCGCATTGAGCAGCGATGTTTTGCCAGCGCCATTGGGGCCGATCACGGCCAGCACTTCGCCGGGCCTGACTTCCAGGCTCAAATCGGCAATGGCTTGCACGCCGCCAAAAGTGAGTGATAGTTTGTCCACTGTCAGCAGTGGGGGTGTGGCGTTGGATGTTTTCAACGGTAACGCTCCGATTTCATGTAACGCTTGTTGCGCTTGAAGGTGTCTTTTCGGTAGATCGGAAAAGATTCCAGCAGGCTGCGGATCTTGAGCCAGCGGCCGTTCAGGCCCATGGGCTCATACAGCACAAAAAGGGCCAGCACCAAGCCAAAGATGAAAGTCTCTAAGCCAAACTGTTTGGCCACGCTGTCGGGCAAAAATGGTTTGATGCGGGAGATGGCGGTGGGCAGGGAGCTGATGAGAATGGCCCCCATCACCGCACCGCGCAGACTGCCCAAGCCGCCGATCACGACCATGAGCACCAGCTCCAGCGACAGCAGCAAGGTGAAGCCATCGGGCGTGAGGTATTTCAGGTGGTGGGCCAGCATGCTGCCAGCCAGCCCGGTGATGCCCGCTGACAAGGCAAAAGCGCCCGCCTTCATGCGCTCGACCGGGATGCCCAAGGCGTAAGAGGCGGCTTCGGATTCGCGTACACCGATCAAGGCGCGGCCCATGCCCGAGCGCAAGATGTTGAGCAAGACCAACAGCACCAGCACCAGCGTGATCAGACAGAAATAATAAAAAGCCTTGGAGCCGCTCAGGGACAGGCCCAGAAAGACCGGGTCATTCACCGCCAGGCCGGTAAAACCGCCGGTGACCGAGCTCCAGTGGCCGATGATCTGTTCCACGATGATGGCAAAGGCCAGCGTCACCATGGCCAGGTAGAGGCCGGAGACGCGGATGGCGGGAATGCCCACCAGCAAACCGGCTGCGGCGCTCAGCAGTGCCGCCATCACCATCGACAGCGGCAAGGGCACACCTTTGGACAAGAACCAGGCGTGGCCATAGGCCCCAATCGCTATGAAGGCGGCATGCCCCAATGACACCTGTCCAGTCAGGCCGGTCAGCGACATCAGGCCCAGGCTGGCCACGCACAAAATGAAGATATAGGCCATCTCGCCGAGCATGAAGGGCGTGATGAACCAGGGCAGGGCACACAAGGCCAGCAGCAGCAAGGCATACAGGTTGCGGTCAAGCGGGCTGCGCCACAAGGCGAAGCCTTCGCGGTATTGGGTGTGGTAATCGAAACGCATCGGTGGGGTTCTTTCTTGTTTCAGACGCGTCGGCCATGGGCTTCGCCCAGCAAGCCATGGGGACGCACAATGAGCACGGCAATCAGCACCAAATAGGCCACGATGTCTTTGGTGCCGTCGGGCATGTAGACACCGGCGTACTGTTCGATGAGGCCAATCAGAAGCCCGCCCACAATCGCGCCCGGAATGCTGCCAAAGCCGCCCAGCACCAGGGCCGACAAGGCCTTGAGGGTGACAAACCATAAGCTGATGTCCACCAAGGTGATGGGCGCCAACAGCACACCTGCAAAGGCCGCCGTGACGCCCCCCAGCGCCCAGACCATGGAGTTGACGCGCTTGACGCGCACACCGTTGAGGTAAGCGGCCAGCTGGTTTTGTGAAGCCGCTTGCATGGCCACACCGAGTCGGGTGAAGCGGAAAAAGAAGAACAGCACCAAGGTCACCATCATGGACACGCCCAGAATGACCAATTGCAAGTTGGCAATCGACACACCGGCCAATTGCGTGCTTTGCTGGCTCCAGGGTGTGGGGTAGTTGCGTGACTCGGAGCCAAACAGCATGCTCACAGCACCCCGGATCATGAAGGCCAGTGCAATGGTCAGCATCACCCCCGCAAATTGCGGCTGGCCTGCAATGCGGCGAATGACCAAGGCATCCAGTGCAAAAGCAAACAGGGCCACGCCCAGCACGGTGATCAGCAAGGCCAGCCAAAACGGCAAGCCCCACACCGTGATCAAGCCCCAGGCACTGAAGGCCGAGACCACCAGCAAGTCACCATGGGCAAAGTTGAGCACTTCGGTGGCTTTGTAAATCAGCACAATGCCCAGCGCCACCAGCGCATAGATGGCCCCCACGGCGATGCCGTTGACGGTCAGCTGGGCAAAGGTTAGCCAAAAATCATTCATGGCGTTTTTCCATTGGATGTCGGGAAGGAGACTTCCCAGGGGTTCAGGTTTTGGTGGCAGTGATCACACGCCACCATGGGAAAGAAGCGGTGTTGACACGCGCGATGGCGGGGGCGAATCGAACTTTGCTCGTGCAAGTGCGATTCACTGGCCCAGTTGGACAGGCACACGATGTAGCCAAACAGATCGCGGCTGTTGGGGGTCAGCCGGTACAGCCTGCGGCGGGCGTCCTGTGCATCGGTTTCGCAGCTGAGCAAGTGGGACTCAACCATGTCCGAGAGGCGGCGCGACAGGACTTTGGGCCCGATGCCCAGCACATGGGTGATTTGGTCAAAGTAATGACAACCGAGCACCACCGCCGTGAGGATCAACAAACTCCAGCGGTCCACGCGCAAACCCAGGCTCATGTCGCTGGCCTCCCGCACGGACATCCGTGGGGTGCGAAGCCCCTCCAGCGGTTGGTGTCGCAGGCGGGGGTTGGGCACGAGGCTGTAGTCCAGGTCCTTCATGCTGATTTTTTCACCGCAGGCTTTGCAGCACAGCACGGGATTGAAGTGGTGCTCACAGGTCTGGTGGAAAAGTTTTTTGGGCAGGTCTTGCGCGCGCGCGCCCCATTTTTTTTCCCAAGCCCAAATCATCAGGGTGGCGTCGTACAAACCCAGGCCTTTGCGGGTCAGGTGGTATTCATGGCGGGGTGGGTTGTCTTGGTACAGGCGTGGCTTCATCACCCCGATTTGCACCAAAGAGCGCAAGCGGTCTGACAAAGTGGGGCGGGGGATGTTGGAAAAGCTTTGCAGCTCGTCGAACCGCCGAATCCCCAGAAAGGCCGACAGCATGACCTGCACCGTCCAGCGGTCACCCAAGACCTTCAGGCCGTGGCTGAGCGTGCTGGAGGCCAGCGCGGCGTGCGTCAGTTCCAGGTCGGGGCTGCTGATCATGGGGTCACTTGTGGGCGAGTGTGGTTGTCGCTGTGGGCGATCAGACGCGCTCAATCACCATGGCCACAGCCAAGCCGGCTGCGCCGCACAGGCTGATCACGGCACGGCGCGCTTGCCGCTTTTCCAGCTCGTCCAACGCCATGCCCACCAAGGCGCTGCCGGTGGAGCCCATGGCATGGCCCAGGGCAATGGCGCCACCATTCACGTTGAGCTTGTCGTGTGGCACGTTCAGGTGCTTCATGTAGTGCAACATGAGCGAGGCAAAGGATTCATTCACCTCAAACAGATCCATGTCCTGAACGGTCAGGCCCGCCAGGGCCAGGGCCTTTTCGGTGGCTTGCACTGCACCCGTCAGGGCCAGGGTGCGGTCCACGCTCACCGTGGCGGTGGCCAGGATGCGGGCGCGGGCTTTCAGCCCCAAGCGCTTTGCAGCAGCCGGGCTGGCCAGCAGAACGGCCGAGGCACCATCGGCCATGGTGGGGGAGTTGCCGGCGTGCTGCACATGGTCGACGTGGCTCAGGCCATAGCGTTGGCACATGATCTTGTCGATGCCGTATTTCTCGGCCATGGCCGCGAAGGCGGGGGTCAATTGGCCCAGAGTGTCGAGTGTGGTCTGCGCCCTGGGCGTTTCATCTTGCGCCAGCAGCACAGCGCCATCAGCACCGAATACGGGGGTCACGGACTTGTAGCGGCCTTGCTGCAAGGCGGTCACGGCACGTTGTTGGGAGGCCAAAGCGTAGGCGTCACATTGGGCGCGGTCAAAACCTTCGATCGTGGCAATGGTGTCGGCCGAAATGCCGATGGGCACCAGCGTGGTTTGTTGTTGGAATTCGAAGTCGTGCGTCAGGGGGCCCTGGTCAGACGCCATGGGCACACGCGACATCATCTCCACGCCACCCCCCACAGCCAAGCTGTCGTTGTCCATGGCCTGCTGAGCAGCCAAATGAACAGCGCTCAGGCCCGAGGCGCAGTAGCGGTTGATGCTCAGGCCGGGCACCTGGTCGCTCCAGCCGGCTCGCACCAGGGCGAGTTTGCCGATGTTGGCACCTTGATCGGCCGTTTGCGTGACGCAGCCGAAGATGGCGTCACTCACTTGTGCCGTATCGATGCCGGTTTGCTGGGCCAGTGCCTTGAGTTGCTGGGCCAATAAATCCACGGGTTTGAGGCTGCGCAGCGCGCCTTTGTCATTGCCTCGCCCCCGGGGGGTGCGCAGGGCTTCGATGATGAGGGCTTGGCTCATGCTGTGTCCTTGGGCTGAGGTGTCTTGGTCGGCAGGCGCGGAAAAAATGCCGGCACATGGGCGCAATAGGCTGCGTAGCCGGGTTTGCTTTTGGCCATGTGGCGCTCCATGAGCGAGGTGGCCGATCCTTTGTTCATGAACCAGGTCACGTAAACCGCTGGGACAACCGACAGCCAGCCCCACGAATGCGACAGCGCGAACACGCTGTAGCCCCACCACATGCAGGTTTGACCAAAATAGTTGGGGTGCCGTGTCAGGGCCCACAAGCCCGTGTTGAGCAATTGAGACTTGTCTGTGCGCAGGCGCTTGAACCGGGTCAGCTGCCAGTCCGCACCGGCTTCGAAGACAAAACCGACCAGCCAGACCAAGGCGCCCGCCACATGCCAAAAGCCAATGGGGCCAGGAGAGGTCATGCCAAACAGCAAGGGAATGGCCCACACCCAGATCACCACGCCTTGCAGCAAAAAGATTTGGAAATAGCTCCACCACCAAAAGCGTGCACCCGAGCGCTGACGCCAGCGGGCATAGCGCGGGTCTTCACCGTGGGGCAGATTGCGCCACAAAATGTAAAGCGAGTAACGGCCAAAACCCACCGTGGCCATGGCCAGCAAAAGCAGATGCGATGCCTGTCCTTCAGCACCCAAATGCTGGTAAAGCCACCAGGGTGCGGCCAACAACAGCATGCCGTAGGCGATGTCCATGATGCTGGCATCGCGTTTGATCAGGCTGATGACCCACACCACGGTCAGCCACAGCCACAGCCAAAGGCCTAGCTGTAAAAAATCAGCCAAAAACCTCGGGGCCACTTGGCCGCTGACGGCCACGGCTGCCACCGCCAAAGGCAGCACAGGGTAGGCGCGGTCAAGCCAGCGGATTTTTTCGCGCGGCATGGCCCACAGCCATACGGTGGCGAGCAAGGCCCAAGCGACCAGAAGGATCTGACTTTGTTGCTGCCATAAGGTCTGGATCATGCTTGTCCAGCCTCCACCACAAAACTCACGACCGTGGCGCAAGAGCCACCGATGTTCAGGGTCTGGATGCGCTTGGC